>JAEZPL010000643.1 GCA_023413605.1 Pseudomonadota bacterium | reverse complement strand
ACGGCCAGCATTCCGACAACGTCGCCATCAAGCGCACGCGGGAGCAGAAACAGCTCCAGCTCCAGCAGTTGAAGGAGCAGCTCGCCACCCTGAAGTCGCACGCCGCCCCGGCGATCCGCGAGGCATTGGTCAAGCGCATCAGCGAACTGGACGCCGAACTGCGCCAGCCGCCGAAGCCGCCCCGCGAAGGCCGCGGCCCCCGTGGTGAAGGCCGCGGTGAAGGTCGTGGTGAGGGCCGTGGCGATGGTCCGCGCCGGGACGGTTTCCGTGGTGGAGAAGGCCGCGGGGAAGGCCGTGGCGACGGTCCGCGCGGCGAGGGCGCCCGTCCGCCCTTCGCTTCCCCGCGCCGGCGCGGTTGAACCCGCCCCGGTTGATCCTGTCCGAGGGGCACCGCATGCCCATGGGTGAACACCGATGAGCGAGAACGCCGTCCGGAACGACGGCGCCCCCACCGGGCGCGGACTGTTCGATCAGGCGTGGCTGCTGATGCTGTTGCCGCCCCTGTTCTGGGCCAGCAACTCAGTCCTGGGCCGCGCCGTGGCGGGCGAGGTGCCGCCCATCGGCCTCGCCTTCTGGCGCTGGACGCTGGGCATGCTGTTGGTGCTGCCTTTCGCATGGCGGCACCTGCGCCGCGACCTGCCGGCCCTGCGGGCTCAGTGGAAGATCGTGGCGCTGCTGTCCGGGTTGGGCATCGCGGTCTTCAACACCTTTCTCTACATCGGGCTGCACAGCACCACGGCGCTGAACGCCGTGATGATGCAATCCTCGATGCCGGTGCTGATCGTGCTGATGAGCCTGGCTTTTTTCGGGGACCGCGTGTCGCCGCTCCAGGCGCTGGGCATCCTGATCTCGCTGGCCGGAGCCTGCACCCTGATCGCGCGCGGCGATCCGGTGGTTCTGCTGGGGCTGCAACTGAACGCGGGCGACCTGTGGGTGCTGGCCGCCGTGCTGGGCTACGCCGCCTACACCGCCCTGCTGCGGCGGCGGCCGACGGTGCACGGGCTCAGCTTCATCGTCGCGACCTTCGCGGGCGGGGCGCTGATGCTGCTGCCCTTCTACCTGTGGGAGGGCTTCCGCGGCCAACCCATGCCGTTCAGCCTGACGGCGGTGGGGTCGGTCGTCTATGTGGCGCTGTTCCCGTCGATCCTGGCGTATCTGTGCTTCAACCGCTCGGTCACGCTGGTCGGGGCCAACACGGTGGGGCTGACGATCCACCTGATCCCGGTGTTCGGCAGCCTGCTCGCCATCCTGTTCCTGGGCGAGCAGCCCCACCTGTACCACGCCGTCGGCATCGGGCTGATCGCCGTCGGCATCGTGCTGGCCAGCCGGAAGAAGGCCTGAAGGAAGAATACCTGAAATGAGTTGGGCCGCACAGCGCGGCCCAACTCATTTCAGAGTCTCGGGGCCAGAACCTCGGGGCCAAAGCCTCAGAGATACCCCAGCCGCCGGGGCAGCCAGAGCGACAGTTCCGGCACGAAGGTCACCAGCACCAGCGCGGCGACCATCGCCGCGACCATCCACAGCACCCAGCGCACCGTCGCTTCCATCGTGATGCCGGCCACGCGGGTGGTCACCATCAGGTTCACCGCCATGGGCGGGGTGAACTGGCCGATGGCCAGGTTCATGGTCAGCATCACGCCGAACCACACCGGGTCCCAGTGGAAGGCGGTCATGATCGGGGTCAGCAGCGGCAACAGGATCAGGAAGATCGACACCGCGTCCAGCAGCATGCCCAGCATCAGCAGGGCCACGTTCAGCAGGACCAGCACCAGGATCTCGTTGCCGGTGGCGTCGATAGCTGCCGCGGCCACCCGGTCGAAGGCGCCCATCGTGCTGCCCGCCCAGGCGAAGACGCTGGACAGCGCGATGATCAGCAGCACCACCGCCGACATCTCGGCCGCCTCGGCCAGCACCTCGTACAGGCCGCGCCAGGTCAGCGTGCGGTAGACGAAGACGCCGACCGCCAGCCCGTAGAACACGGCCACCACCGCCGCCTCGGTCGGGGTGAAGGCGCCCGTGCGCAGGCCGCCCAGGATGATGACCGGAGCCAGCAGGCCCCAGATGGCTTCCCGGAAGCTTTTCCAGAAGGGCGGGCGCGGGCCGGTGTCCAGCAGGCCGAAGCCGTGCTTGCGCGACAGCCACACCGTCGGAACGATCAGCGACAGGCCGGCCAGGATGCCGGGGATCAGCCCCGCCGCGAACAGCGCCGGCACGGAGGCCTGGGGCACCAGCACGCTGTAGATGATGAAGGCGACCGATGGCGGGATCAGGATGGCCGTCGCTGCGGCGGACGCGATGACGCTGGCCGAGAAGGCCTTCGGATAGCCGGCCTTGTGCATGGACGGGATCATCACCGTGGCGACCGCCGCCGCGTCGGCGGGGCCGGATCCGGAAATGCCGCCCATCACCATGCAGACCAGGATCGCCACCACGGCCAGCCCTCCGTTCTTCGCCCCCACCAGGGAGGACGCGAAGGTGACGAGCTGCTTCGCCACGCCCGCCCGCTCGAAGATCAGGCCGGCCAGGATGAAGACGGGGATCGCCAGCAGCGGGTACTTGGCAATGCCGGCGTACACGTTGGTCGGCACCGACAGGATGCCGAGCTGCGCGTCGAGGATGGCCAGCGTTCCGGCCAGACCCAGCGCCACCGCCAGCGGCGCGCCGATCAGCATCAGCACGAGAAAGCCGGCGAACAGGAGCGTCATCGCCATCACGGCTTCCCTTTCACGATGCGGATGATGCGGCCGACGATGCGCAGCGCCACCACCACGGACAGCACCGGCATCCACACCGTGTAGATCCATTGCGGATTGCCGAGGCCGGGCGAGGTCTCCTCGAACCGCCACTGGTCGTAGGTCAGCCGGCCGCCGTACCAGATGAGGAAGCCGAACATGACCAGCGCCGAGGTCCAGGCCACGATCTCCGTCACCCGGCGGGCGGGCGGCGAGAGCTTGTCGGCCAGTAAGGTGATGCGGATGTGCCGATCGGCGGCGGCGGCGACGGAGGAGCCCAGCAGCGTCATCACGACCAGGAGGAAGATCGAATACTCCTCCGTGAAGGCGAGCGACACGTCGGTCAGGTAGCGCGCCACGACGTTGGCGAAGGTGATGACGCACAGCGCCGCCATCGACAGGGCCGCCAGCGCGCGTTCCAGCGTCACCGGCACCTTGGTTTCCGGCGGCGCCGTTTCGAGTCCGGCTTCCAGCAGGTCGTTGCTCATGGGGGGATCTCAATAAGGAAAGGCGTGCTTGCCCCCACCCTCCCGCTTCGCGGGTCCCTCCCTCCCCCGCTGCGCAGGGTAGGGCCGAGATCCCCTCCTCTGCGAAGCGGGGGAGGGTTAGGGAGGGGGCAACACCAAGACGCGTGTTTTTACTTCCGGTTCGCGATCGATGTTTCCGCGGCCTTCACGAGGTCCGGGCCGATCTGCTTGGCCCACTTGTCGTAAACGGCCTGCGTCGCCTTCTGGAAGGCCTTCTGCTGGTCCGGCGTCAGCTGCACGACCTCCACGCCCTGGGCGGCGATGTCCTTCAGCAGGCTGTCGTCCTGCGCGGTGATGCCCTTGCGGGACAGCGCCACCTCCTCGGCGGCGGCCTGGACGGCGGCGGCGCGCACGGCCTCCTGGTCTTCCTTCGACCAGCTGTTCCAGACCTCCTTGTTGACCACGAAGATCAGCGGGTCGGCGACGTAGCCCCACAGGGTCAGATGCTTCTGGCC
>JAEZPL010000373.1 GCA_023413605.1 Pseudomonadota bacterium | reverse complement strand
GTCCAGCGTCCCGTGTCCAGGCGCGCGGTTATGGGTTCTGAACAGCCGAGCCGGCATCCCGTTGCCGCCATTCCGATGGGGCTGCGCGGCAGGGAACGGCACAGCCCAAGCTCACCCTTTGGAGGGTTGGCGGACTCCCGAACCGGTCCACCTTAACCGGGACCAAGACGCGGGGAGGGAATTAGCGCCCATGCAGAGACCAGCAACGGCGCCGCGGCTCGTCGTGCGTGACGACGGGCTTGCCGAGCGTTTTCGCCGGGTACGCGCCACTTCGGTGGGGCTTGCCGGCGGCCTGTCGCCGGAAGACCAGGTGGTCCAGTCCATGCCGGACGCCAGCCCGGTCAAATGGCACCTCGCCCACACCACGTGGTTCTTCGAAACCTTCCTTCTGATCCCCAACCTTCCATCCTACCGGCCGTTCGACCCGGCCTTCGGCTATCTTTTCAACTCCTATTACGAAGCGATCGGCGCCCGGCATCCGCGGCCCCGGCGCGGCCTTGTGACCCGCCCCGGCGTGGCCGAGGTCGCCGCCTACCGCGACCATGTGGACGCCGCCATGCTGACCCTGCTGGACCGCCCGGAGGCGGAGCCGCTGGCCCCCCTGGTGACGCTCGGACTCGCGCATGAGGAGCAGCATCAGGAATTGATCCTGATGGACCTGCTGCACCTGTTTTCGTGCAATCCCCTGGCGCCGGCCTACCGCCCCCACCGGCCGGCCCCGCATGCGGCTGTAGGGGAGGGGCGCTGGATCGCCGTGGACGGCGGCATCGGCGCCATCGGCCATGATCCAGAGGACGGATTCGCCTTCGACAACGAGGGGCCGCGGCACGAGGTCCTGCTGCGCCCCTTCCGCCTGTTCTCCCGCCCGGTGACCAACGGCGAGTGGCGCGCCTTCGTCGAGGACGGCGGCTACCGCACGCCGACGCTGTGGCTGTCCGACGGTTTGGCCGCCGTGAACGCGGAAGGATGGGAGGCACCGGCCTACTGGCGGCGCCGCGATGACGGCTGGGCGGAGTTCACGCTGCTGGGCGAACACCCGCTGGAGGAGGACGCGCCGGTCTGCCACGTCAGCTATTACGAGGCCGACGCCTTCGCCCGCTGGGCCGGCAAGCGCCTGCCGACGGAGGCGGAGTGGGAGGTTGCGGCCCAGGGGCTACCCGTCACCGGCAACACGCTGGGCTTCGGGCTCCTGCGCCCGGCCCCCGCCGCGTCACCGGGTGCGTCCCCGGCCGGCCACGACCGGCCGTCGCAAATGTTCGGCGATGTCTGGGAATGGACGGCCAGTTCCTATTCGGCCTATCCCGGTTTCCGCCCCGCCGCGGGTGCGGTCGGCGAATACAACGGGAAATTCATGGCGAACCAGTATGTGCTGCGCGGCGGATGCTGCGCCACGCCGGACGGGCACGTCCGCGCCACCTACCGGAACTTCTTCTACCCGCACCAGCGCTGGATGTTCAGCGGCGTGCGCCTTGCGGAGGATGCGTGATGACCGGAGTTTCCGCCGCCCGCGCCCTTCCGGCGCAGCAGGACGACGTTTTCCTGGCCGACGTGCTCGACGGGCTGTCGCGCCCGCGCAAGAGCCTGCCCTGCAAGTATTTCTACGACAGCGAAGGCTCGGCCCTGTTCGACTCGATCTGCACGCTCGACGAATATTACCCGACCCGGACGGAAACGGCCCTGCTGCACGACCGCGCCGGGGAAATCGCGGCCCTCGCCGGCCAGGGCGCCACGCTGGTGGAACTGGGCAGCGGATCGAGCGTCAAGGTGCGCATCCTGCTCGACGCGCTGGACGCGCCGGCCATGTACGTTCCCGTGGACATCAGCCGAGACCATCTGATCGCCGCCGCGGCGCGGCTGGCCGGCGATTACCCGTCCATCACCGTCGTGCCGGTCGCCGCCGACTATGTGCGCGGTTTCGCCCTGCCGCGCGGCGTGGCGCCGGAGCGCACGATGGCCTTCTTCCCCGGTTCCACCATCGGCAACTTCCGCCCGGCCGAGGCGCTGGGCTTCCTGCGCGGGCTCGGCCAGCGGCTGGGGAAGGGCGCGCGGCTGCTGATCGGCGTGGACCTGCGCAAGGATCCCGCCGTGCTGGAGGCCGCCTATAACGACGCCCGGGGCGTCACCGCCGCCTTCAACCTGAACCTGCTGGCCCGCATCAACCGCGAGCTTGGTGGCGGCTTCGACCTCGACCGCTTCGCCCACCGCGCCCTTTACGACCCCGTGCGCGGGCGGATCGAGATGCATCTGGAAAGCCTTGCCGACCAGACCGTCGGCATCGCCGGCCACGCCATCCGCTTCGCAAAGGGGGAGACCATCCACACGGAGAACTCCTACAAATACTCGGTCCGCGGTTTCCGCCGTCTGGGCGCCCGCGCCGGCTGGCGCGCGGAGCAAAGCTGGACGGACGGCGGCGGGCTGTTCAGCCTGCACTGGATGATCTGGCGCGGATGATGCACCCGAACGGGTTGCGGAACACCGCCACGCCCGCCGGGTTGTCCCTGGGAAGCGAACGTTTCTCAAACACTGCAACTACGGGACATGTGCGATGACCATCTTCGACCGGATCAAGCAGGACCACGACACCATCCGCCGCCTGCTCGATGAGGCCGAGAAGGCCGACGGCGGCGCCCGCTCGGCCTACGAGAATTTGCAGCGCGAACTCTGGGCCCACGGCAAGGTGGAGGAGGCCGTCTTCTACCAGTCGCTCTCCAAGGCGAAGAACACCAAGGAAGAAACAACCGAGGGCCTGAACGAGCACCACATCATCAACGGCTTCCTCGACGAGTTGAACGCCATGCCGGCCGACAGCACCGCCTGGAAGGCGAAGCTCCAGGTGCTGGGCGAGGTCACGCGCCACCATCTGGACGAAGAGGAGGAAGAGTTGTTCGAGGAGGCCAAGAAGGCCCTGGACGACAAGCGCGCCGCCGAACTCGGCGCGATCTATGCCGAACGCAAGGATCATATGCTGGCGGCCCTCGCCCCGTTGCCGAAGGGCGCTTGAGCGAGCCTCGGGACGTTTTTGCAACCTTGCGCGCCGCCGCGAGGCGGCCTGCTTTAGGAGGGGAGGAAGCCGGAGCGTAGCCCCGACTCTCCCACCTTCAGATCAGGTACTCGACGGCTCAGGTACTCGACGGCGAAGCGGAAGTGCCATCCGCTCGCCGTCTTCCTGAATTTCAGGCTAAAGCGCAGCCTTTTCAGCATGGCTTTGCCCTCCTGAACATCAGTCGGGAGCATTCCCGCCTGACGCGCGCATGCGTATGGGGGTTTTCCCGCTTTCGGGAATCGGGCGCGGCCCCATGCCGCGGTCGCGCCGGCGCTGCCCCTTGCGCCGGGCTTTCGTCCCATGACAGGGTGCGGCCTTCCGTTTCCGCAACGCAAGCCCGCGCCCATGCCTCCCGTTTCCAAGCCTGCCCCAAAGCCCGTCCCGAAATCCGCAGCCGGCTCGCTCGCGTCCTTTGCTCCGTGGGCTGCCGATGGCGGCGTGCGCGTGTATCTGCGTCCGGTCGGGCTGCTGCCCATCGACGCCTGGGCGAAGGGGGCGGCGGTGCCGCTGGCCGGGGGGCGGTTTTCCTTTGCCACGGCGGAACTGATCGTCCGGCAGGGCGCCCGGATCGAGCGCGCCTTCGCGCCGCTTTCCGAAATCATGGCCTGGGGGTGGGAGCGCGGCAAGGCCGCGGCGGAGGCGCTGGACAAGCGGCTCGGCGCGCTGACGCGCGCACGCGCGCCGTTCGGCGGGCTGGACCTTGGCCGGCCGCGGATCATGGGGATCGTCAACGTCACGCCGGACAGCTTCTCCGACGGGGGCGATTTCTTTGACGCCGGGGCTGCCATCGCCCATGGCGAGGCGATGCTGGAGGCCGGGGCCGACCTTCTGGACATCGGCGGCGAGTCGACCCGTCCGGGCTCGGCTACCGTCTCGGCGGAGGAGGAAGAGGCGCGCGTCCTGCCCGTCGTTCGCCATTTCGCGGCGAAGGGGGCCGTCGTGTCCGTGGACACCCGGCACCCGCGGGTGATGGATGCGGTGCTGGACGCCGGTGCGGCGATCATCAACGACATCGCCGGCCTGGGCGAGCCGGGCGCCCTTCCGCTCGTGGCGGGGAAGGGCGCTCCGGTCGTGCTGATGCACATGCAGGGCGAGCCCGGCACCATGCAGCAGAATCCGGTCTACGAGGATGCCGCGCTGGATGTCTTCGACTGGCTGGAGGCGCGCGTGGAGGCCTGCCGACAGGCCGGGATGCCGCTGGAACGCATCTGCGTCGATCCGGGCATCGGGTTCGGCAAGACGGTGGACCACAACCTGGAGGTCCTGCGGCACACCGCGCTGTACCACGGGCTGGGCTGTGCGGTGCTGATCGGGCTGTCGCGCAAGACCTTCATCGGCAAGCTGTCCCGCGGCGAACCGCCGAAGGAACGCATGGCGGGATCGCTGGCCGCGGGGCTGGAGACGCTCAACCAGGGGGCGCAAATCCTTCGCGTGCACGACGTCGCCCAAACGGTGCAGGCCCGCGCTGTTTGGGAGGGGCTGCACCCCGCGTCGCACCCCGCGTCGCCATGACGCGGTGATCGCCATGTAACCCTTCGGTCCTTGGGCGGAAGGGCGCTTGACCGGACACCCCAAGCCAAGCGAAGAAGACTTCAAGACATCCGCAATTGCGGTACAGTGGCAGGGCTTTTTCCCGAGGGTACTTGATGACGCGACACCTGTTCGG
Organism: Pseudomonadota bacterium; assembly: GCA_023413605.1. Taxonomy (GTDB): domain Bacteria; phylum Pseudomonadota; class Alphaproteobacteria; order Azospirillales; family Azospirillaceae; genus Azospirillum. The sequence continues at coordinate 5,782 of JAEZPL010000373.1, read as the reverse complement.
CACCGACGGCATCCGCGGCACCGCCAACATCGAACCGATGACCGCCGAAACCGCGCTGCGCGTGGCCATGGCGTCGGCCTTGCAGTTCCGCCGCGGCGACCATCGTCACCGCGTGGTCATCGGCAAGGACACCCGCCTGTCGGGTTATCTGCTGGAGCCTGCGCTGACCGCCGGCTTCATCTCCATGGGCATGGACGTGGTTCTGCTCGGCCCGGTGCCGACGCCGGCCGTCGCCATGCTGACCCGGTCCCTGCGCGCCGATCTCGGCGTCATGATCTCCGCCTCCCACAACCCTTACCAGGACAATGGGATCAAGCTGTTCGGGCCGGACGGCTACAAGCTGTCGGACGCGGTGGAGATCGCCATCGAGACGCGCATGGGCCAGCCCTTCGCGCCCGACCTCGCGGGATCGCCGGACCTCGGTCGCGCCTCCCGCCTGGAGGACTCGACCGGCCGCTACATCGAGTATGTGAAGAACACCTTCCCGCGCGGCCTGCGGCTCGACGGGCTGAAGATCGTGGTGGATTGCGCCAACGGCGCCGCCTACCGCGTCGCGCCCAAGGTGCTGTATGAACTGGGCGCCGACGTCATCCCGGTGGGCGTCACCCCGGACGGCCTGAACATCAACAAGGCCTGCGGCGCCACCGCCACCCAGCTGTTGCAGGAGCAGGTGGTCACGCACGGCGCCCATCTGGGCATCGCGCTGGACGGCGACGCCGACCGCCTGATCATGGTGGACGAGGCCGGCCGCGTCGTGGACGGTGACCAGGTGATGGCGCTGATCGCCTCTTCCTGGGCGCAGTCGCAATCGCTGCGCGGCGGCGGCGTGGTCGCCACGGTCATGTCGAACCTGGGCATGGAGCGCCACCTGAAGGGCCTCGGCCTTCAACTGGTCCGCACCCCGGTGGGCGATCGCTATGTGGTCGAGCACATGCGCCAGCACGGCTACAACGTCGGCGGCGAGCAGTCGGGCCATGTGGTGCTGTCCGACTATTCCACAACCGGCGACGGGCTGATCGCGGCGCTCCAGGTGCTGGCGGTGCTGATCCAGGCCGGCGGCCGCGCGGCCAGCGAGGTCTGCCGCGTGTTCGATCCGGTCCCGCAGAAGCTGACCAACGTGCGCTTCGCCGCCGGCTCCAAGCCGCTGGAGATCGACTCGGTCAAGGACGCCATCCGGGACGGCGAGGCGCGCCTGAACGGATGCGGCCGCCTTCTGATCCGCAAGTCCGGCACCGAGCCGGTGATCCGCGTCATGGCCGAGGGCGACGACGAAACGCTGGTCCATCAGGTGGTGGGCGACATCGCCGCCGCCATCCAATCCGCAGCACGCCCCGTGGAGTCCGCTCGATGAAGTCAGGCCCGGCAAAAGTCAGCCCCATCAAGGGGCGCGTTCTGATCGTTGCCGGGTCCGATTCGGGCGGCGGTGCGGGCATCCAGGCGGACATCAAGACGGTCAGCGCGCTGAACGCCTACGCCATGACCGCCATCGCCGCCCTGACCGCCCAGAACACCACGGGCGTTCACGGCGTCGTGCCGGTCGATCCGGCCTTCGTCGCCTTGCAGATGAAGGTGGTGCTGGAAGACATCGGCGCCGACGCCATCAAGATCGGCATGCTTGCCAACGCCGCGGTGATCGAAGCCGTGGTCGGCGAGTATGAGGAGCGGGCGGTCAACGTGCCGCTCGTCGTCGATCCGGTGATGGTCGCCAAGAGCGGCCATTTCCTGCTGGAGCCGGACGCGGTGCTGACCCTGCGCAAGCGGCTGCTGCCGCTGGCCGAGGTGGTGACCCCCAACCTGCCGGAGGCCGAGGCGCTGACCGACATTCCGGTCCGCACCCTGGACGACATGCGCCGCGCCGCGGAGATGATCCGCACCTTCGGCCCGAAGGCCGTGCTGTTGAAGGGCGGCCATCTGGAGGACGAGCAGCTCAGCGACCTGCTGCTGACCGACGACGGGGAAGAGGTGTTCGAAAGCCGGCGCGTGCACACGCCGCACACCCATGGCACGGGCTGCACGCTGTCCTCGGCCATCGCGGCGGGCATCGCCCAGGGGATATCGGTGCGCGATGCGGTCGTCCGTGCGCGTTCCTACGTGGAGACGGCCATCCTGACCGCTCCCGGCCTGGGCCACGGCCACGGCCCGCTCAACCACCTCCATACGGTGACGCCGTTCCCCTAAAGCGGATTGCGATCCGCTTTGGACCGGGACCGCGGTCCCGGCCTCTCGCGGGAACTTCGTTCCCGCTGGCGGCAGGCGGATGCCAAAGGCATCCGCTGAGAGCCGCCCGTGCGGCCGAAGCCCGACTGGCGAATGAAATGGACGGCGCCTGAAGGCGTCGTCCGTATCACCCTCTCGACCAATGCTAACGCATTGATCTGCCGGGTTTGACGGTCGGCGGGCACTGGAAGTGTTCATCCGCCGACCGCATGAAGTCATATGAATCTAAAGCGAATGGAAATTCGCTTTAAGGGTGGGATTACACGATTGACAGCATGGCCGATTCCGGGTTCGCCAGGGCATCGGACAGGATGTGCAGGCCGCGAGCCAGTTCCTCGCGGCTGTGCGGATGGCACAGGCCGAGCCGAACCGCGTGGGGCGCGCTCGCCCGGCCGACCGCGAAGACGTCGCCCCCGGTGACCTTCACGCCGCGGCGCTGCACCTCGGCCATGAAGTCGTCGCGGCGCCAGGGCTCCGGCAGGACCAGCCACAGATGCTGCGCGGCCGCGTTTCCGCACACCGCGTCGGCCGGCAGGATGGAACGGGCGATCCGCTGGCGGGCGGAAGCCTCGCCGCGCTGGCCCTCGGCGATCCGGTCGGCGGTGCCGTCGGTGATCCAGCGGGCCGCCACCTCCGAGGGCAGAGGCGGGGACGAGTATTGCAGCGCCCGGATGACCGCTTCGACCCGCGACACGAGCGGCGGCGGGGCGACGACGCAGCCGACGCGCAGGCCGGCGGACACGCTCTTGGACAGGCTCGACACATAGACGGTGATGTCCGGGGCGAGGGCCTGGATGGGCTTTACGTCCGGCACCAGGAATCCGAACACGTCGTCTTCCACCAGCACCACGCCGTACCGGCGCGCGATCTCCGCGATCTCCAGGCGGCGCGCGGCGGGCATGACGGCGGCGGTGGGGTTGTGGATCGTCGGCACGAGATACAGCGCCTTCGGAGCCAGCCGGCGGCAGGCGCTGTCGAAGGTGTCCGGCATCACGCCGTGCTCGTCGATGGCGATGCCTTCCAGATGGTAGCCCTCGACCGCGGCCAGCGTCTTCATGCCGTAATTGGTCAGCCGTTCGGTCAGCACCACGTCGCCCGGTCGCGCCACGGCGGCCAGCGCCACGGCCATGGCGTTCTGCGCCCCGGTGGTCAGCAGGACGGAGTCGGCGGACGCCGCGACGCGGTGTTGCCGCGCCAACCATTGGGCGATCGCCGCGCGGTGGGCGGGCAGGCCGGCGTGCGGTGAGTATTCCAGCAGGGACCGTGTGTTTCCGGACGCGGCCATGGCCATCAGCGTGGGCCCCAGCGTCTGGACGGCGAGCGGATGCTCCGGCGTGATGGCGGTCATGTTGACGATGGAAGGCTCCAGGGCCGGCGACCAAGTGAAGGGGTCGGGCTGCGCCGCAAGACGTTGGCCCTGGACGAAGGTCCCGCGCCCGACCTCGCCGCCGATCAGGCCGCGCTTCTCGGCCTCGGCATAGGCCCGGGTAACCGTGCCGACGGTGACGCCAAGCTGGTAGGCGAGGTCGCGGTGGGTCGGAAGCCGCGTTCCGGGAGTCAGCCGTCCGCCGGCGATGTCGTCGCCGAGCGCGTCGGCGATGGCCCGATAACGGGGGCCTTGGCGGCCGGAAAGATCAGGTGTCCAGTTTGTCATTGGTACAATAGTGACATTTTGTCCGGTATTGGGCAAGCGACGCCGCATTGTCTCCATCCGCTGCTCCAACCGGCGCCCCGAATGTCCCGACCCGAAAGCCGAAGGAGGGAACCCGGCCGAAGGGCGGAGCGTTGGAAGCATGCCCGCCCGGTGCCTCTTCGGGCCGTTTCCATGCCGGGCATTGCCGGGAGACACAGAAAATGACCGCCGAGAACGCCATTCGAGACACCTACGACCGCTTCTTCGGGGGCGAACAGAACATGGGCTCCGTGGAACGCGCCCTTTCCACCGGCCTCGGCCTGATCATGGCCGCGGGCGGCGTCCGTCGCGCCGATTGGCAGGGGGCCGTCATGGGCCTCGCAGGCGCCGCGCTGGTCGCGCGTGGCATGAGCGGGCATTGCCCGGTGAAGGCCATGATGGAAGACGGCGGCCATCACCGCCTGACCGACCATGGTGCCGGCGGTTCGGGCATCGGCGGTGATGGCGGCTCGCACGTCGAGTATGACGAGGATTCCCGCCTGCGCTCCTATTCGTCCTGAAGGCTCGTGCGCTGGACGGGCCACCTGCTAAAGCGAATGGAAATTCGCTTTAAGGGCTGGTTGGCGCGGCCCCCAACGATCATGACGAGGAAGCGGCGCGACGGCGCCGTTTCCACTCGCGCCAGCGGCGCTCGCCCTGCACCAGCACGCGGCCGATGGGGGCCTTCAGAAACGGTACGTCGTAAGCGAGCAGCACGAGGCCGAGCGGCAGCATCCAGATGCCGAGCACCGGCAGGAAGCTGAACAGCCCGCCGAAGATCAGCAACACGCCCACCGGCACCCGAACCCAGGTCGCTTCCGGCTCTCGCAGCCAGCGCAGAATGCGGGCCAGCCGATCGGGGAGCTTGCCCTCGATGCGGTCAACCCGGCGATCGAGCCGTCTGTGGTGCTGGTTCGTCAAATTCCAAAGTCCCTTTCCTGGTTACCCACGACGCCATATGGGAACAGGCCTTGGCGTTCCAAGCTACCCGCCCCCTTCGCGTCGATTCTCAGCGTGCATTGAGTTTGTCCGGATCTTGAAAGGGGTGCGCGCCGCCTCCACCTGATAGGTCGTCACGGATCCGGGCCCCTCTGGCAGCCGAGTCGTCGGCTGCGATGTCGGATCCCTTCACCTGCTCTTACGCCGACGGGCGTGACCGCATTTGGAGGGTCCTCGATGGAAACCTCGCACCGGATCGCCGCTGGCATTCGTTCCAAACCCGTCCAGTTCAGCTCTCCATGCGGGCGTTCGCGTCCGGCCGGCCGCCGGTCGGCGTCTTGGCGCGCCCCCGTGATGGCAGGCCGACTCTCTGGCGGGAACCGACCATCCACCCACGTCCAAGGCCCGGACGGCGCGCCGGGCATTCAGGAACTGGCGAGTGGGGCAAAGTTCGCCAGGAGACTCCGCGTCAAGACTGGGGCGTAAACGAGGGAGCTTTCGTCATGTTCAATCAGTACCCGAACCAAAGCCGATGGGGCGCCGGGGCACCAGCCTACGACCGTGCGGCGTTCGACGAGGGCCTGCGCAAGCACATGCTGCGGGTCTACAATTTCATGATGCTTGGGCTGGTGGTGACCGGCCTTGTGGCCTTCTTCGTCGCCAGCACGCCGGCGCTCTACGTGCCGTTGCTCACGACCCCGCTGAAGTGGGTGGTGATGCTGGCGCCGCTGGCCTTCATCATGGTTCTGTCCTTCCGCTTCCACGCCATGTCGGCAGGCGCGCTGCAAGGGTTGTTCTGGGCCTTCTGCGGCGTGATGGGGCTGTCGATGGCCTCCATCTTCCTGGTCTTCACCGGGGCCAGCGTGGCGCGGGTGTTCTTCATCACCGCGGCGATGTTCGCCGGCATGAGCCTGTGGGGCTACACCACCAAGGCCGACCTGTCGAAGATGGGCT
>JAEZPL010000363.1 GCA_023413605.1 Pseudomonadota bacterium | reverse complement strand
AAGGTGGAGAGGTCGTCGTCGAAGCGGTAGGCGTGCACCTGAAACCAACCCCACTCCGTCTCTTCGAACAGGAAGGTGAAGGCGTCGAAGACCTTGTGGGTGCCGAGCCAGATGTAGCGGCACTTGCGGGTGTCGATGTCCGGCTGGAAATGGTCGGCGAACTGCGTGCGCACCCGGCTGTTGAGGCCGTCGGCGGCGACGATCAGGTCGGCGTCGGGGAACTGCTGCGGCCCCTCCACCTCCGTCTCGAAGACCAAGTTCACGCCCAGCTCGGCGGCGCGGTCCTGGAGGATGTTGAGAAAGCGCTTGCGCCCGATGCCGCAGAAGCCGTGCCCGCCCGAGGTGATGGTCCGGCCTTTGAAATGGATGTCGATGTCGTCCCAGTGGGCGAGGCTGTCGATGATCTTCTGTTTGGAGGGTTCGTCGGCGCCCGCGAGGTTCTGCAGCGTCTGGTCGGAGAAGACCACGCCCCAGCCGAATGTGTCGTAGGGACGGTTGCGCTCGATCACCGAGATGTCGTGCGCTGGATTGGCCTTCTTCATCAGGATGGCGAAATACAGCCCAGCCGGTCCGCCGCCGATGCACACGATCTTCATGGGACCCCTCCCGCTCATGATCTTTAAATTTAAAATATCAGCCATGCGGCAGTTCTGTCCAGGGGCGAATTCCGGTCGTTGCTGAAATTCCCCGACACGCACGCGCGTGGCACAACCTTTTCCGGATTGCGGTCAGCCCCATATTGCTTTAAACATAAAGATAATCGACGGGAGGGGTTATGGGCGATCAGGCAACGAAGCCGGGCTCCTTGGCGGGCCGCCACGCGCTGGTGACGGGCGCGGGACGGGGCATCGGGGCGGCGGTGGCGCGGGCCCTCGCCGCGGAGGGCGCCCGGCTGACTCTGCTGGGCCGCACGCGGGAGCCGCTGGAGCGGCTGGCGGAGGAACTCGGCGCAACGGCGCTCCAGGCCGACGTGACCGACGACGAGTCCCTGGCGCGGGCCTTTGAAGAGGCCGGGCCGCTCGACATCCTGGTCAACAACGCCGGCACGGCGGTGACGGCGCCCTTCGGCAAGACGGACCGGACGCTGTGGGACAGCATGCTGGCGGTCAACCTGACCTCCGCCTACGCCGGTTGCCGGCTGGCCCTGCCGGGCATGGCGCAGCGCGGCTGGGGCCGCATCGTCAACATCGCCAGCACGGCGGGCCTGCGCGGCTATGCCTATTGCGCGGCCTACGCGGCGGCCAAGCACGGGGTCATCGGCCTGACCCGCACGCTGGCGCTGGAAACGGCGCGCAGCGGCGTGACCGTCAACGCGGTCTGCCCCGGCTTCACCGAGACGGACATGACCGAAACCTCGCTGGAGCGCATCCAGGCGAAGACCGGCCGCAGTCGCGAGGCGGCGCTGGAGGAACTGACCAAGGTGAACCCCCAGGGGCGGCTCGTCCGGCCGGAGGAGGTGGCGGCGGCGGTCGTCTGGCTCTGCCGGGACGACGCGGCGTCGATGACGGGCCAGGCGATCGCGGTCGCCGGCGGCGAAGTGATGTGACGACAATTCGAGCGATGGCGGGCGAACCGATGGCGAGCGAACCGATGACGGCCTTGACCGACTATGAAACCGCGGCAGGACGCTGCAAGGCGGAACTGCGGCTGTGGCTGCGCCTGCTGTCCTGCACCAGTCTGGTCGAAAACGAGGTGCGCGCCCGCCTGCGCGAGACCTTCAACGTCACCCTGCCGCAGTTCGACCTGATGGCCGCGCTGGAACGCGAGCCGGAGGGGCTGACCATGGGCGAACTGTCGCGCCGGCTGATGGTGTCGAACGGCAACGTCACGGGCATCACGGAGCGGCTGGTGAACGAGGGGCTGGTGCTGCGCGAGCCCTCCCCCTCCGACCGCCGGGCCTTCGTGGTGAAGCTGAGCCCCGCCGGGCGCCGGGCCTTCCTGGCCATGGCGATGGTGCACGAGGGCTGGATCGCGGACTTCTTCGACGACCTGTCGGAGGAGGAGATCGAGACGCTGATGAGCGTGCTGGGCAAGGTCAAGCACGCCGTCCACCGCAAAACGAAAAACGGGAGGGAAACACCATGACGGCTCCGCTGTCGGACTATCAGGCCGAACATTTCCTCTGGCGCGTCGAAGGCCCGGACGGAAAGCGCGTCGCCACCGTGACGCTGAACCGGCCGGACAAGAAGAACCCGCTGACCTTCGAGTCCTACGCGGAACTGCGCGATACCTTCCACGCCCTGCGCTTCGACCGCGACATCAAGGCGGTGGTGGTGACCGGGGCCGGCGGCAACTTCTGCTCCGGCGGCGACGTCTTCGAGATCATCGAGCCGCTCACCGCCATGGACATGCCGGGGCTGATGCGCTTCACCCAGATGACCGGCGATCTCGTGAAGGAGATGCGCGCCTGCCCGCAGCCCATCGTGGCGGCGGTGGACGGCGTCTGCGCCGGGGCCGGGGCGATCATCGCCATGGCGTCCGACCTGCGCTACGGCACGGCCAAGAGCAAGGTCGCCTTCCTGTTCACCCGCGTCGGTCTGGCCGGCTGCGACATGGGGGCCTGCGCGATCCTGCCGCGCATCATCGGCCAGGGCCGCGCGTCCGAACTGCTCTACACCGGCCGCGCCATGGCGGGGGAGGAGGCGGAGCGCTGGGGCTTCTTCAACCGCCTGTGCGAGCCGGACGCGGTGCTGGAGGAGGCGACGGCCATGGCCCGCGCGCTGGCCGAGGGGCCGAGCTTCGCCCATGCGGTGACCAAGCGCATGCTGCACCAGGAATGGTCCATGGGCGTGGACGAGGCCATCGACGCGGAGGCGCAGGCCCAGGCCATCTGCATGGCCACCAAGGATTTCCGCCGCGCCTTCGAGGCCTTCGCCGCCAAGCGCAGCCCGATCTTCGAGGGGAACTGATGGCCGACCGCAGCTTTCTCTCCTGGCCCTTCTTCGAGGATTCCCACCGCCGCCTTGCGGAGGATCTCGACGCCTGGGCGGCGCGGGAGGCGGCACCGCTGGCCCATGACGGCGAGCACGACGTGGACGGCACCTGCCGCACCCTGGTGCGGCGGCTGGGCGAGGCCGGCTGGCTGCGCCACGCCGTGCCGGAGCCGGGCGGGCGTCTGGACGTGCGCACGCTCTGCCTGATTCGCGAAACGCTGGCCCGCCACGCCGGGCTGGCCGACTTCGCCTTCGCCATGCAGGGGCTTGGCACCGGGCCGATCACCCTGTTCGGGTCGGACGCTGTGAAGCAGCGCTACCTGCCTCCGGTGCGGGAGGGCCGCGCCATCGCCGCCTTCGCCCTGTCGGAGCCGGAGGCCGGGTCGGACGTGGCGGCGACGGCCACCACCGCGGTGCGCGACGGCGACGCCTATGTCCTGAACGGCGCCAAGACCTGGATCTCCAACGGCGGCATCGCCGACCATTACGTGGTTTTCGCCCGCACCGGGGAGGCGCCGGGGGCCAAGGGGCTGTCGGCCCTGGTCGTGGACGCCGACACGCCGGGTCTGGTGATCGCGGAGCGCATCGACGTGACCGCCCCCCATCCCCTGGCGACCCTGCGGTTCGAGGATTGCCGGGTGCCCGCCGACCGCCTGCTCGGCCGGCCGGGCGAGGGCTTCAAGATCGCCATGGCGACGCTGGACGTCTTCCGCTCCACGGTCGGGGCGGCGGCGCTGGGCTTCGCCCGGCGGGCGCTGGACGAGGCGACGGAGCGGGCCGCCACCCGCAAGCTGTTCGGCGGACCGCTGGCCGACCTGCAGATGACCCAGGCGAAGATCGCCGACATGGCGACGGAGGTCGACGCGGCGGCGCTGCTGGTCTACCGCGCCGCCTGGACCAAGGACAGCGGCGCCGAGCGCGTGACCCGCGAGGCGGCCATGGCCAAGCTCTACGCCACCGAGGCCGCGCAGAGGGTGGTGGACGCCGCCGTGCAGATCTTCGGCGGCCTGGGCGTCACCCGCGGCCAGACGGTCGAGGCGCTGTACCGCGAAATCCGCCCCTTGCGCATCTACGAAGGCGCGTCGGAGGTGCAGAAGATCGTCATCGCCCGGCAGGTGCTGGCCGGCTGGGCGGAGGCTGCCCACGACTCACGCTGACGGCTTTTGTGGTGAACTTTCCACGCTTCGACAATCCCCCACGCCAGATCGGGTGAATCCCACAAACGCCGCTTGCCATGCGCAGGTGGCAATGGTCACAGACTCACCCATTCAGGAATCGCTCGGAATGTGCAATCTTGCCGTCCTCCTTACCCGACCGATCGTCATCGAAAGTGGGCGGCACTGTGCGTTGCAGAAAATCCATCGCAGCAGCGGTTATCCTCTCAGGCCTTCTCGCCGCGTGCGCCAGTGATCCGTCATCATCCTCGCGCGATGTGAACATCGACGCCCACATCGCGGAGGCGTCGCAGCGATTCGGCATGCCGCAGCAGTGGATCCGCGAGGTCATCCGGCAGGAGAGCGGCGGGCGCACCATGATGAACGGCAAGCCGATCACCAGCCACGCCGGCGCCATGGGCCTGATGCAGGTCATGCCCGTGACCTATGCGGAGATGCGGCGCAAGCACGGGCTCGGCCCCGATCCCTACAACCCGCGCGACAACATCCTGGCCGGCACCGCGTACCTGCGCGAAATGTACGACCTGTTCGGGGCGCCGGGCTTCCTTGGCGCCTACAACTGCGGGCCGGGCTGCTACGCCGATTATCTGGCCGGCAACCGCCGCCTGCCGGGCGAGACCAGGCGCTACATCGCCTCGGTCGGGCCGCGGCTTGAGGGTGGCAGCGGGCCGGGCGCCGTGGAGGTCGCCAGCCTGCCGGTCGAACCGCCCGTCGCCCCGGTGCCCGTCATCGCGCCGGCCCCGATCGTCACCTCGGCGCCGATCCCGGTGCCCACCCGACAGCCGACGGCCCCCGTCGCGACGCCGCTGCCGACGCCTCTGCCGGCCCGGACGGCCCCGCCCGTCACGGCTCCGGTCACCGTCGCGCGGGCGTCCGCGGTCGGCGGCTGGACGGTGCAGCTGGGCGCCTTCCGCTCGGCGGAGGACAGCGGCCGGATCATCGACCGGGCGCGCCGCGCGGTGCCCGGCACGCTCAACCGCACGGAACGCATCGTCCAGGCGGTCGACACCCAGAACGGCCCGCTCTACCGCGCCCGCCTGACCGGCCTGACGCAGCAGGACGCGGCGCAGAGCTGCGCCAGCCTGACCGGCCTGGGCATGGCCTGCTTCGTCGTGCCCCCAGGAGCATAACGGCCGAAGCCGGGTGGCCGGGCGCCTGAGAGCGGCGCCCGGCAACGGCCTTCGCGAGGATCAGAGGTCGAGAGGCAGGGTGTCCATGTCGAGGCCGAGGCGGCGGACGATCTCGGACGCCGTGTTCAGGCTCGTCTCGAACCTCCAGGACTGGTTGGCCGGGCGGAACTCGTTGATGTTCGGACGGCCGTTGGCAAAGCGGAAGGGTTGCACGCTGTACCAGCGCGCGTCGCTGAGGCCGATGCCCTGTTCCGCCGCATACTGTTCGGCGACCTGCGGCCACCGGTTGCCACCGGGCTGGTAGGGCTGGTCGCCTTCCAGAAAGGCGACAATGCGAACCCCGTTGAGGTCGAAGTCGGCAACCGGCTTCACCCCGGACTCGGCGGATTGGCCGCCCTTGGGCGCGGCCGGATGCGGCGGCACTGAAACGTTTTCCATGACTTACGCTCCGATTTGCCTACCAGCGTATAGGGACTGGCGCAGCGGAACCAGAGGCAAAATGCTCTGGCGGATGGGGTAGAGCACGAAATACCACCAGCCAACTTCCCGAAATAGTTGTCATGACAGCAGAAACAACAACCTGTTCGGCGCGGGCGGATCCGATCCGCTCCCGGGGAACTTCGCGGCCGGGAGGATGTTGGCCCGGGAGACACCGCGCCCGGAAAACACCGCATTGGGAGGACGGAATGGCCGATCAGGATGAGCGGCGGCAGCAGGGGCGCCGCCAGCCGGAACAGACCGTGCAGAACACACGCATCCCCGACATGGGTCCGGAAGGCGGCGGCCCGGCCGCGCCCGGCCGCGCCGGGTCCGGCATGGGGGTGGACACCGGCGACTACACCGACGTGCCCCCCGACACGACCCCCGGCGGCCCGTCCGCCACCGTGACCGTGGGCGAGGACACCGGCCAGCGCCGCGACCTGCCCGACCAGGACGGCCCCAACCAGGATGGCATCCCGCCCACCCCCAAGGACTACAACGAGAAGCGCCGCCGCGAAGCGCAGGAGCGCGACCGCGACCGCGACCGCGACGAATAGGCCCTGCTAAAAATCAGGGCAGCAGGATGGTTGCGCCGGTGCTGGCGCGGTCCTCCAGCCGGCGGTGCGCCTGCGCCGCCTCCCGCAGCGGCAACCGCGCGCCGATCAGCGGACGGACCAGCCCGCGGCGCAGGGCGTCGAACAGGCGTTGCGTCGACAGGCGCACCTGCGCCGGCGTCCCGGCGTAATGGCCGAAGTTCGGCCGCGACAGCCGCGCCGACCGTTCCGCCAGCGCCGCCACGTCCAGTGGCTCCAGGTGCCCGGCCGCCTGCCCGTAGCTGACGATGTGCCCGCAGGGCGCCAGCATGGACAGGTCGCGGGCCAGGCTGTCGCGCCCGACCGCGTCGTAGACCACGTCGGCGCCCCGCCCGCCGGTCAGGTCCAGCACCCGCCCCGGCACGTCGTCCGACGCCGAAACCACATGGGCGCAGCCGTTCGCGCGGGCGATGCGGGCCTTCGCCTCCGACCCGACCACGCCGATCACCGTCGCGCCGAGCGCGCTCGCCCACTGCGTCAGCAGCACCCCGACCCCACCGGCCGCCGCATGCACCACCGCCACCTCCCCCGCGGCCAGCTGATGGACGCGGTGCAGCAGGAACTCCGCCGTCATGCCCTTCAACAGCACGGCCGCCGCCGTCTCATCGTCGATGTCGTCGGGCAGGGACACCAGCAGTTCCGCCGGCATGGTGCGCCGCTCGGAATAAGCGCCGACCGGCGCGCAGGCGTAGCCCACCCGATCGCCGGGCGACAGGCCGCTGACTCCGGGGCCGACATTTTCGACGACTCCCACGCCTTCCATCCCCGGCACGCCCGGCGGCTGGAGCAGGCGGAAATAGCCGGTGCGGCAATACACGTCGATGAAGTTCACGCCAATGGCGGTGTGGCGCAGCGTCACCTCGCCGGGGCCGGGCGGCGGGACGGAAACGCGCGTCCATTGCAGGACGTCGGGAGGGCCGTGTTGGCGGATGACGACTGCATTTGCCCCCTCTCCCCCCCGGGGAGAGGG
>JAEZPL010000292.1 GCA_023413605.1 Pseudomonadota bacterium | reverse complement strand
AGGTAGACCCATGTCCGGCCTGATTCTGCCATTCGAAGGCACGCTGCCGACGATCGACGAGAGCGCTTACATCGCGCCGACCGCGACCGTCATCGGCGATGTCGTGATCGGGCCGGGCACGGGCATCTGGTTCGGGTGCGTCGTGCGCGGCGATGTCAACGAGATCCGCATCGGCGCCCGCACCAACATCCAGGACGGCACGATCATCCACGTCGCCGCCGCGGGGCAGGGCACCTACATCGGTGACGACATCTCGGTCGGCCACATGGCCCTGCTGCACGCCTGCACGCTCGACAGCGGCTGCTTCATCGGCATGAAGGCCTGCATCATGGACGGAGCCCACGTCGAATCGGGAGCCATGGTCGCGGCCGGCGCGCTGGTCACGCCGGGCAAGCGGGTGAAAACCGGGGAACTGTGGGCCGGCAGCCCGGCGCGCCCGATTCGGAACCTGAACGCGAAGGATTTGGATTTTTTCCCGGTCAACGCGAGGAATTACGTCAAGCTCGCCGACACCTACCGGAACGCCTGAAATACCACCATTTTGTACGCCCTTTGGGGTAATCATAAGTGTTGCAATGCAGCAACAGTGACGCCGAAGCGAAACGGTTAGGACTTCAGGAGGGGATGTCGGAACACGGATCCACCCCACATGTTTCGCGATTTGTCACTTCGCATGCTCGCGGAATGACCTATCGTTCGTGCGATTCGTCCTCCGCGAGACAAGCGGTAGGGAGAGGATCTCGAAGGGAGTGGAGAGAATGAAAAGCTTTATCCGCGCAACCATGGCCGTCGTTCCGGCCGCCGTCATCGCCATCGGCATGTCGTCCGGTGCTCAGGCTCAGGCGCTTCCTGTCGAGCCGGGCGTTCAGTGGTGCAACCCGGTTATCGGCTGGGGCAACACGCCGGTCCGCACCGCTGGCGGCGGCTATGCCATCCATCAGGGCAGCTATCCGTGCCCGCCGGCCGCGGCCCCTGTCGTGGCTCCGGCTCCGGCCGCTCGCGCCCAGACCGAATATCTCGTGTTCTTCGACTGGGATAAGTACAACATCACCCCGGCCGCCGACCGCGTGATCAGCGATGCCGTGGCGGCCATCGGCCGTGGCGCGGACGTCCGCGTCCACGTGATCGGCCACACCGACACGTCGGGCTCGCCGGCCTACAACCAGCGCCTGTCGGTTCGCCGCGCTGAGTCGGTGAAGAGCGCCATGGTCGCCAAGGGCATGCCGGCCGGCAGCATCACGACCGAAGGCGTCGGCGAGAACCAGCTCCTGGTCCAGACCGGCCCGAACGTTCGCGAGCCGTCGAACCGTCGCGCCCAGATCCTGCCGCGCGGCGCCAACGCCCCGTCGTCGTAAGGCACGGCTTCCCGCTCGCGGGAAGGAAAAAAGGCCCCGGACACTGTCCGGGGCCTTTGTGCGTTCGGGCTTGCGGAGGAACTTTAGACGATCCGCACCTTCGCGTACGATCCCGGCGCGTCCTCAAGCACGGGCAGGCCGCCCTTGTTGGGATCGCGGGCCGGCACCTTGCCTTCGGAGAACTTGGACACCCACTTGTTCCACTCCGGCCACCAGGAGCCGGGGGTCTGTTCGGAGGACTTCAGCCACTCGTCGCTGGTCTTCGGCAGCTTGGTGTTGGTCCAGTAGCAGTACTTCTCGGCCGCCGGCGGGTTGACGACGCCCGCGATGTGGCCGGAAGCCGCCAGCACGAACTTCACCGGGCCGGTAAACAGGTTGGCGCCCATGTAGGTGGACTTCCACGGGGCGATGTGGTCCTCGCGCGCCGACAGGAAGAAGGACGGGGTCTTCACCTTGCCCAGGTCGATCGGCACGCCGCCCAGGGTCACCGCGCCGGGCTGGGCCAGCAGGTTCTTCTGGTACATGTTGCGCAGGTAGAAGCTGTGCATCGCCGCCGGCATGCGGGTCGAATCGCTGTTCCAGTACAGCAGGTCGAACGGGAACGGATCCTTGCCCAGCAAGTAGTTGTTCACGACGAACGACCAGATCAGGTCGTTGGCGCGCAGCATGTTGAAGGTGGTCGCCATCTTCGAGCCGTCGAGATAGCCCTGCTCGGCCATCTGGCTCTCGATGAAGGTCAGCTGCTCCTCGTCGATGAAGACGGACAGTTCGCCGGCCTCGGTGAAGTCCAGCATGGTCGTGAAGAAGGTGGCCGACTTGATGCGGTCGTCCTTCTTGGCCGCCATGTAGGCAAGGGTGGAGGCCAGCAGCGTGCCGCCCAGGCAATAGCCGATGGCGTTCACGTCCTTCTCGCCCGTGATCTTCTCGATGGCGTCCAGCGCCGCCATCGGGCCTTCGAACATGTAGTCCTCAAAGCCCTTCTGCGCCAGCTTCTCGTCCGGGTTCACCCAGGACAGGACGAAGACCGTGTGGCCCTGGTCCACCGCCCACTTGACGAAGCTGTTCTTCTCGCGCAGGTCGAGGATGTAATACTTGTTGATCCACGGCGGCACGATCATCAGCGGCCGCTTGTTCACTTCCGGCGTGGTCGGCGTGTACTGGATCAACTGCATCAGGCTGGTCTGGAAGACGACCTTGCCCGGCGTGACCGCGATGTTCTTGCCGACCTGGAAGGCGTCGTAGTCGGTCATGGAGATGCGCAGTTCGCCCTTGCCGCGCTCCAGATCCTTCAGCAGGTGCTCAAGGCCCTTCACCAGGTTCTCGCCGCCCGTCTCGATGGTCGTGCGCAGCACCTCCGGGTTCGTCATGACGAAGTTGGAGGGCGCCATCGCGTCCACGAACTGGCGGGTGTAGAAGTCCACCTTCTTGGCCGTGTGGTCGTCCAGCCCGTCGACCTCGTTCACGGTGGACTGCATCCACCGGGCGCTCAGCAGGTACGACTGCTTGATGAAGTCGAACAGCGTGTTCTCGTCCCAGGCCGAATCCTTGAAGCGGCGGTCGTCCTTGGCGGGGGCGATGACCGGCTGCGCCTCCTGGCCGAAGAAGCGCTGGGTGGTGCGCTGCCACAGGGTCAGGTAGTCCTGCCACAGCGTCATCTGCGCCTTCATCAGCTTGGCCGGATCGGCCATCATGCGCGTGGTCATTTCCAGGAAGGCATGGCCGACGCCCATCGGGTCCGGATTCTTCGCGCCGACGCCGTCCGCCGCCTGCCGCGACAGGAATTCGGTGACCAGCCGCTGGCTCTGTTCGGCGATGCGGGTCATTGCCCGCGACATCTCGACCGGATCGGGAAGCTTGACGTCAGGGGCCTGGTTCTCGGCCATTGGTACGGTCCTTCTTCTTTAGGCGAGTTTAAGCTTCTGGAGGGACGGGCTGCGGTTTATACAAGGCCTGCGGGAGGTCGGTTCGGGCTCCTTCTCGATCCCCGTGCCGGCCCGGCGAAGCATGGCCCGGATGGTTCATGGTCCGAAAGGGCCGCATTCCGAACGGGGCGTCGCTTTCGAGGGCCGTCATACACCTCTCGTATGAAGATTTCATTTCGCCATGCGTCATTCAAGCGGCGCGATGGGTTTGGACATGGGGTTCGCAGGATGGAAAAGGGTATCCGCCGGGGTCTGACCACCACCACGGGGCTGGTCGGGATGGCCGCCGCCGCGCTGGTTGCGATGACGCTGTCCGCATGCAGCGATCGCGTGCTGGACACCGGCCTGATGGGGGCCGTCCTGGGCAACGATCCGCCGGTCAAGGACGACACCACGCTGATCCGCGGGTTGAAGGGCGAGAACAAGGAGTACCCGAACCTGGGCACCGTGCCGCCGCGCCCCACCGACGTTCGCACCGAGGCCCAACGCCAGGAGGAGCTTGACCGCCTGGCCCAGGACCGCGACACCGCCAAGAAGATGTTGCCGACGCCCACCGACGTGCCACCGCCGCCGAACCTCGTCCCCGGCAAGCAAAGCTGAGGGCGGGCGTTCGCAAGCGAAAGCGGAGGCGTGGGGAACCAGGGTGCAGGACGGCCCTCGCCAGGGTGACGCCGAAAAGCGACGGAGGCGAAACGGTCCACGGGGCACCCTCTGCTGCGGCAAGGGTGGAAAACCTACGTCCGGTGGTGGTGCTGTCGCAACAGAATTTCATGCTGCGACCTTTGGGCGCACCCTTTGGGTGTCACGGTGAGCCCGTCTGGCCCTCCGGGCGCATGCCTGCCGCGCAATCCTGTCGGATTGCCGGAAAATCTAAGGCGGCCTTATTATAAGGCATGCTGGAAGACGCCCCCTTCGGACTGGTCCTGATCGCCAGCGCGCGGCTGCTGCGCGCACGGTTCGCCCGCGCCCTCGACGACGCGCAGCTTGGCCTGACGGCGGGCGAGGCGCGCGCCCTTGTCTACGTGAACCGGCATCCGGGCTCGCGTCAGGCGGTGCTGGCGGGGCACATGGGGGTGGAGCCCATGACGCTCGTCGGTTTCCTCGACCGGCTGGAGGCGCTGGGCCACATCGTGCGGGAAACGGACCCGACCGACCGCCGTGCCAAGACCGTCCGCCTGACCCCGCAGGCCGAGCCGCTGCTGGAGCGCGTCCTGACCGTGTTCCGCACGGTGCGCGAAGCGGTTCTGGAGGAATTTTCGGCCGAAGAGGTCGAGCAGATGCGTGGCCTGCTGATCCGCCTGCGCACCCGACTGCTGGCCGACGAGCGGGAAGGCGCCGTCCCATGACGACCGCCCAGACGACGGCGACCGCGCCGTCCATGTCCGAGATGCGCACGGCCATCATCGGAACGCTGATCGTCACGCTGGGGCCGCTCAGCCTAGCGCTCTACACCCCCGCGCTGCCGATGCTGGTGGAGGCATTTCACACCACCCCGGCGGCGCTGAAGCTGACCCTGTCGGTCTATTTCTTCGGCTTCGCCTTTTCCCAGCTCGCCTGCGGGCCGCTGTCGGACGCGTTCGGACGGCGGCCGGTCGCCCTGGCGTTCTTCGTGACCTATGCGGTGGGCAGCATCGTCGCGGCGCTGTCCAACTCCATTGACGTGCTGTTGGTCGGGCGGGCCCTGCAGGGCGTTGGGGCCGCGGCGGGAGTCGCGATTTCCCGCGCCATCGTGCGCGACCAGTTCACCGGGCAGCAGTCGGCGCGCATCCTGAACCTGATCGGCCTGATGCTGGCCATCGTCCCCGCGGTGGCGCCGACGCTGGGCGGCGTGATCCTGGGCACGGTCGGCTGGCATGCCATCTTCCTGGTGATGACCGCCTACGGGCTGATCGTGCTGGCCGCCTTCGCCTTCGGCACGAAGGAAACGAACGCGAACCGCAGCCCGCATCTGGCCCGGCCGGGGCTGGTGATGCGCAACTACGGCATCCTGTTGGTCGACCGGCGCTTCATGAGCGCGGGGCTGGTGCTGGGCCTGACGCTGGGGGGGCTCTACACGCTGGCGGCCTTGCTGCCTTTTGTGATGATCGAGCGGGTCGGGCTGACGCCGACCGAATTCGGCTTCGTCATGCTGCTGCAGACCGGCTTCTACACGCTGGGTGCGGTGGTGAGCGGGCGGCTGCTGCGCCGTGTGGACGCCATGCGGCTGATCCCCTACGGACTTGGCTTCGTGATCGTGGGCGGGCTGGGCTTCGCGGTCGGGCTGCGGCTTCTGCCGCCTTCCGTCGCGACGATCATGGGTCCGACGGCGGTGTGGGCCTTCGGCATCGCGCTGGTGATGCCGGGCGCGACCAGCGACGCGCTGGCCGGCTTCCCGCGGATGGCCGGCGCGGCGTCGGCGCTGATCGGCTTCATGCAGATCGGCGGCGGGCTGGCCGGTTCCGCCATCGCGGCGCTGCTGTTCCCTGATCCCTTCACGGCCGTGAACGTCATCCTGCCGGCCATGGCGCTGGGGGCGGTGCTGTCCTACGTGCTGCTGCGCGTGCCGACGGATAGGTCTGCACCCATGCCTGCACCCATGCCTGCACCGGGCGATCTGGAGGTCGCGGTGGACCCGGCCGGGGTGGTCGGCGCCGGCGGCGAGGAGATCGAGGTCGTGCTGCACCAGACGGGCGACGAGCCCAATGGCGAGCCCCGGAACGAGCCCAAGGGCCGGGGCCGCACCGGTGCCTGAACACCGCCCGGGATTTCCCGTTCGGACGCCCATTCCGGACACAACAAGGGGACAACCCGCGGCGTATATTCGCGTGATGCGAATTTTGCCTCGCATCTGCTGAGGCGGGGCGGTAGATAGATGGTCCCGGTCCGCTGGTATGGGTTCGTGGCGTGGCCGGACAGGCTTCGGAGCGTCCATGAGCGATTCAGAATTCCACCGGATCAAGCGGCTTCCGCCCTACGTCTTCGCCGAAGTGAATGCGATGAAGGCGCGAGCCCGAGCCGCCGGCGAGGACATCATCGACCTCGGCATGGGCAACCCGGACCAGGCCACCCCGCAGCACATCGTCGACAAGCTGGTCGAGGCCGTGCGCGATCCCAAGACGCACCGCTACTCGAATTCGCGCGGCATCCCCGGCCTGCGTAAGGCGCACGCCGCCTACTACAAGCGCCGCTTCAACGTGGACGTCGATCCGGAGACGGAGTGCATCGTCACCATCGGGTCCAAGGAAGGCCTCGCCAACCTCGCCCAGGCGATCACCAGCCCCGGCGACATCATCCTGGTGCCGAATCCCAGCTATCCGATCCATCCGTTCGGGTTCATCCTGGCCGGGGCGTCGGTGCGCCACCTGCCGGTGGGGCAGGCGAACGGCACCTCCACCGACATCGACAGTTTCATGATCATGCTGGAGCGCGCCGTGCGCCACAGCGTGCCGAAGCCGCTGGCGCTGGTGCTGAACTACCCGTCCAACCCGACCGCCGAGGTGGTCGGCCTGGATTTCTATCGTCCGATCGTGGAGTTTTGCCGCAAGCACGGCATCTACATCCTGTCGGATCTGGCCTACGCCGAGGTCTTCTTCGAGGGCGATCCGCCCCCGTCGATCCTGGAGATCCCGGAGGCGCGCGAGGTCGCGGTCGAGTTCACCTCGATGTCCAAGACCTATTCGATGGCCGGCTGGCGCATCGGCTTCGCCACGGGCAACAAAAAGCTGATCACCGCGCTGGCGCGCATCAAGTCGTACCTGGATTACGGCGCCTTCACGCCGATCCAGGTCGCCGCCGCCGCCGCGCTGAACGGCCCGCAGGACTGCGTCGATCAGGTGCGCGCCATGTACAAGCAGCGCCGCGACGTGATGATCGAAGGCTTGGCCTCCGCCGGCTGGACGGTGCCGAGCCCCGCGGCATCGATGTTCGCCTGGGCACCGATCCCCGAGCAGTTCGCGCATCTGGGGTCCCTGGAATTCTCCAAGTTGCTGCTTCAGGAGGCCAAGGTGGCCGTGGCGCCGGGCATCGGCTTCGGCGAATACGGCGACGGCCATGTGCGTCTGGCGCTGGTGGAGAACGTTCACCGCATCCGCCAAGCCACCCGCAACATCAAGGAGTTCTTCCGCTCCAACGCGGCCGGTGCCGCGGCGAGCAAGGACCCGGCGGCCCGCGCCGCCCTTCTGGAATCCGAGAAAGCGAAAGCCTGATGCCGAACGCCCAGCAAGCCCCCCTGAAAATCGCCGTCGCCGGCCTTGGTACGGTCGGTGCCGGTGTCCTGAAGCTGCTGGAGACGCAAGGTTCGCTGATCGAGCAGCGCTGCGGTCGCCGGATCGAGGTGGTCGCGGTCAGCGCGCGGTCCAAGGGCAAGGACCGCGGCGTCGATCTGTCGCGCGTCCGGTGGTTCGACGATCCCGTCGCCATGGCGGCGGAGGCCGGCGCCGATCTGGTGGTCGAACTGATCGGCGGCTCGGAAGGCCCGGCGCGCGACACCGTCGCCACCGCGCTGGAAGCCGGCAAGCACGTCGTCACCGCCAACAAGGCCCTGCTGGCCGTCCATGGCACCGACATCGCCCGTAAGGCCGAAGCCAACGGCCTGACCGTCGCCTTCGAGGCGGCGGTGGCCGGCGGCATCCCGATCATCAAGGGGCTGCGCGAAGGTCTGGCC
>JAEZPL010000196.1 GCA_023413605.1 Pseudomonadota bacterium | reverse complement strand
GTCCATGCCCTCGTAGCGCGACATCAGGCGGTTGTGGTTGTGCAGGGACCGGCCGCCGTAGACGAAGTTGCGGCGGCTGAAATACGGGTAGTATCGGGAATGGTCGGACAGCATCGCCCGCGACAGGATGGAAAAGTCGCGCGCGGTGGTCACCTGTTCCATGTTCGGCAGGCCGTTGGCGTTGCGGAACACGGTGTTGCGCATGCCGAGTTCACGGGCCTTGCGCGTCATCATTTCGGCAAAGCGCGCCTCGCTGCCGCCCAGCGCCTCCGCCAGCACCACGGCGGCGTCGTTGGCCGACTTGGTCACCAGCCCGAGGATCGCCTGCTCCACCCGCAGCGTCTGGCCGGCGCGAAGCCCCAGCTTCGTCGGCGCCTGCGCCTCGGCCCAGGCGGACACGGGAAGCGCCTGTTCCAGCGACAGCCGCCCCTCGTCCAGCGCGTCGAAGGTCAGGTACAGCGTCATCATCTTTGTCAGCGACGCCGGATGGGTGATGACGTCGGCGTTTTCCTCGTGCAGGACCTCGCCCGTGCGCGCGTCCACCACGATGGCCGCGTATTTGGCGGCAAACGCCGGCAGCGACGCCAGCATCGCGCCCGACAGCGCCAGCGCGGCGAGCAGCCCCCGCGCCAATCCTACCCCCATCGGACGCATTTGAATCAAAGACTGCGCACCCCGTCCCCCGCCCGTCTCCCGCCCGCGCCAAGCGAACGACAAGAGTCGGGTTCGAACGGTGCTGCCCGTTCCGTGCATGTGGCCCCCGCCAAAGGCTAATACTTGTTCTTTGATGCAATGGTAAATTCGAGGAGAATCAGTGTCTAGCGACAATTCGTTAATTTAGGCCTTCGACTTCTTTGGCGAGGCTGTGACGAAATTGGGTTACGGCGGGACCCGCGGACGGCGCGCCGCGTTGACCGTTCAGCGGCCGACGCCTCCTTTCCCGGCCCGTTCCCCCCTGCCCCTCCCACCGGATGCGAGGCACCCATGCGAAGCCCGCTCACGCGACGCAAGACGCTAGGCACCGGACGCGCGCAACGCCGACCAGTGCTGAACATCGCAGCGGGGGCAATAACGTTGGGGTTCGCCGCAGGCGGACTGGCGGGGTGCGGCACGGTGGGGACGACGGACACGGCTGCGGCCCACACGCTGACCTGGGTCGGCTACCTGAACGGCGACGACCTGCGCGCCGCCTGCTCCAAGGGGGGCACCGACCGCTACCGGCTGGTGTTCAACGCCGACTACAACAAGCACGTCCGGACCTTCGACGTGGTGGGCGACACCTCCACCGGCGGCGCCTCGGTCGAAGCGCGGGTGCTGGAGGCCAGCGATCTCGGCCGGATCGACCTGAACGACCCCACCGCGGTGGCGCGCGGCCCGGTGGAGCGGGTCCAACTCACCCCGCGCCAGTTCGCGCTGTTCGTCCTGCGCCTGTACGAGAGCGGCGCCTTCGAACCGGCACCGGCCGGGGGGATGCGGCTGCCCTCCAACGGCGTCTACTGGCTTATCAACGGCTGCCGGCGCGGCAATTGGTTCTTCAACGCCTACCCCTACCCGACCGACCGCTTCGCCGACATCCGCTTCGACGGGTTGCCGGGGGCGGGCGCCCCGGCCCTCCCCGTCCCGAACGCAAGCCCGGCGGTGGCGCTGGAACGATGGTTGTCGGCGGGCGGTGGCTGATCGTCGAGGCGGAAGCGGGTAACCACAAAGACACAATGGGCACAAAGAATTTCACAAGGAGACGCCGGCCAACCCGCGCCGCGCGGAAAGCCCAAAGCCCCTTTGTGAATCCATTGTGTCTTTGCGTCCTTGTGGTGAATACCCGTAGCCCTACGACCGCTTACGCCGTCTCGGCGGCAAGCAGCTTGGTGCGCAGTTCCTCGGGCACCAGCGTGTCCACCCACGGGCCGTCCGGCATGCGGCGGGCCAACTCGGTGATGTTCCGGTTCCACCACAGGCGCTGTTCGACCAGATCGTCATAGTCGAAGTTCGACTGGCGCCAGGTCCGCCCGGCGCTGTGGAAGGACACCATGTCGATGGGGAAGCCCACGTCGTTGGTGGAAAAGCGCGTGCTGTCGAAGGACAGGTAGGCGATCTTCAGCGCCGTCTGCATGTCGGTGCCGTAGGACAGGGCGCGGTCCAGGATCGGCTTGCCGTAGGCGGTGGCGCCGATGGAGAGATAGGGCGTGCGCTCGTCCACCTCGATCCAGTTCCCTTCCGGATAGACCAGGAACATGTAGGGCTCTCGGTCCTCGGCGAGTTGCCCGCCGATGATGGCGTGCAGGTTGAAGTGCAGCTTGGACGCCTCCAGCGCCTCCTTGTCCTCGGCGGCCACCTGACGCAGGCAGGCGGTGAAGGCGGACACCGCGTCCAGCATGGTCGCGTAGCTCTCGTTCCGGCGCTTGGCCATGTCGCGGCGCAGGTAGGCCAGCGTCTTGTCGCGCACGCTGCGCAGGCCGGAGTTCATGATGAAGAAGCGGTCGCTCTCGCTTCCCATCATCGTCACCTTCCGCGCGGAGGAAAGCTGCGAACCGCTGGTGATGCGCCCGTCGGAAAGGCCGATCAGGCCGTCGCGGGTCTTTATGCCAAGGCAATAGGTCATGGAAATGCGTTCCCAGGCTGAAGCGTTGCGACATTCCGCCGCGGTAAGACTGACTTTTGGCCGAAGCGCGTGCCTTCGGCGTGTGCGGTAGGATTGGGCACGAACGGCGGTAAAGCTTTCGTAAAGGAATAGCGTCGCGTGCGCTCCATGCGACCTATTTCGCGCGGCGCGGGTCGCGCACCCGCTTTTGCCGAGCCTTTTGCGACAGCCCAGCACACATTCAATTCATTGTGCGCCGCACAAAAATATTCGTTGACACGACAAACTGTCCCCCCTAACGTGCCTATGCTGCAATGCAGCAAAACCCGCCCCGGAATAACAGTCCCGGAACAGGGAACCGGGGACGCGCAGGGCTTTTTGACGATGGAAGGAACGCAAGCCATGACCACCGCGACCAAGGCGAAGCCGGCCGCCCCCCACGCCTTCGAAAGCGTCGCCACCCAGGCGAAGGAGCAGTACGAGGGCTTTGTGAAGGCCGGACAGGAGCAGGCCGCCAAGACCTTCGAGCAGACGACCTCCGTCGCCAAGGAGCAGGTGGAGAAGCTGTCCGCCCAGTTGCTGAAGCTGACCGCCGACCTCCAGGCGCTGAACAAGGGCAACGTCGAGGCGCTGATCCAGAGCAGCAGCATCGCGTCCGAAGGAGCCGGGGAACTGACCCGCGAGATGACCGCCTACGCCCAGGCGTCCTTCGACAAGTCGGTCTCGACCGGCAAGGCCCTGCTGACCGCCAAGTCGCTGAAGGAGGTCATCGACCTGCAGAACGACTACGTCAAGACCAGCCTCGACGCCTTCGCCGCCGAGGCCACCCGTCTGCAGGATCTCACGACGCGCGTCACCAGCGCGGCCTTCGCGCCCCTGAACGCCCGCCTGAACGCGACCGTGGAAACCCTCACCAAGCCGCTCGCCGCGTGAAGCGAACTGCCGTTCGCTTCAGAATTATATGACCTCGAGCGGCCCGGACCGCAGTCGCGGTCCAAGGCGGATCACAATCCGCCTAACGCCCTGGCAGGTTTACGGCAAGCCGCGGCCCGGCCGTCTCCGGACAGCCGGGCCGTGTTGCGTCCAGGCCCCGCCCGCCCTCCGGTAGTTTTTGTGCATCGCACAAAAACCCTTTGACAGACGGGTCGCACTGCCTTACTTTTAATCATGTTGCAGTGCAGCAAAAGCAGGGCAACAGAGGATCCGATGCCCGAAGCCACGGGGTCGACGACTGATCCGCCCGCGCGGTCGCCACTTGGTTGGGTCCGGCGCGGAAAGCCAACCGAATTCCGAGGAGCCGTTCCATGACCGACAAGTTCGCCGCCGCCACCAAGACCTTCGAAGACGCCGTCACCGCCGCCAAGCAGAACGTGGACGGCCTGGTGAAGGCCCAGCAGGAGCAGTTCGAAAAGGCCTCGGCCCAGCTCCTGAAGGGCTTCGACGAGCTGACCGCGATCGCCAAGGGCAACGTCGACGCCGTCGTGAAGTCGGGCACCATCGTCGCCAAGGGCGCCGAGGAAGCCGGCAAGCAGGTCGCCGCCTACACCCAGTCCTCGCTGGAGAAGAGCGCCGCCAACGGCAAGGCCCTGCTGGCCGTGAAGACCGTGCAGGAGCTGGTCGAGTTGCAGAACAGCTTCGCCAAGGCCAGCCTGGACAGCTTCGTCAAGGAGAGCGCCAAGCTGCAGGAACTGTCGCTGAAGATCGCCAAGGACGCCTTCGCCCCGATCAACGACCGCGTCACCGTCACGGTCGGTGCGCTGTCGAAGCCGATCGCGGCCTGATCCTGATACAGGACGCCCCGGAGCCGACTGACACACGAACCCGGTCCGCCGGGCAGGCTCCCGAGTCCGACTGCCCCGGGACGTATCCGTACGGGGCAGCGGATTTCGTGAAGCGGTACCGCGTCAAATCATGCCGCTTCACGACAACGTGAAGCTCCGGGAAAGCCCGGCGGCCCTTGCCGCCGGGCTTTGTCGTTTCGGGGCAAGGCCCGCCCGGACATCGTCCCAGTTCCCCATAAGCGCCCTTTTCCGCTGCCTGACCAAAGGCTTGGCAGGTCATGGGACCGGAAATTCGATCTATTTCGGGGTAGGCGGGGCGGTTTCGTTCCGAAAGGGCCTCTCCCAAATGGGGAGAGATATCAAACGGCCCCTTCCCACCGCGCCCGGAGTTCTCATATCATTGCTATGGACGTACATCGCGATGCTGACCTGTTGAGACCATGGCCGAAAACGACAAGCACGGCGACGAGGGGACCACTACGGGCGTGGTCATAAAAGCCAAGCCTAAGACTAAAAAGCCCTCGAAGTATAAGGTCTTGATGTTGAACGACGACTACACACCTATGGAATTCGTCGTTCATGTCTTGGAGCGCTTCTTTGCCAAGTCGCGCGAGGAGGCGACACGGATCATGCTGCACGTGCACCGGCGCGGTGTGGGCTTGTGTGGTGTGTTCACCTACGAGGTGGCGGAGACGAAAGTCACGCAGGTGATGGACTTTGCTCGCCAGCACCAGCATCCGCTGCAATGTACGCTAGAAAAGGATTAATGCCACAGATGCTGTCGCGTAACCTGGAACAGACGCTGCACCGAGCCCTGGCCCATGCGAACGAGCGCAGGCACGAATACGC
>JAEZPL010000178.1 GCA_023413605.1 Pseudomonadota bacterium | reverse complement strand
GTAAAGCCCACCCGATCAACGCCTTGGCATTGATCGGGTGGGGGATACAAAGCAAAAGGCCGGCAGCGCGCGCTGCCGGCCTTTCTTTTCGTCCTTACGGCACCCGCCGCTTCTCCAGTTTTCGGGCCAACGTGCGCCGGTGCATCCCCAGCCGCCGTGCCGTTTCGGAGATGTTGAAGTTCGTGTCGGCGAGCGTCTCGTGGATCCGCTCCCACTCCAGGTTCTTCAGCGAGGTCGTCCGCCCGGCGAGTGCCACGGAGGTGTCGCCCTCCGTCCGGTCGAAGGCGGCTTCGATGTCGTCGGTGTTGGAGGGCTTCGCGAGGTAATGGCAGGCGCCCAGCTTGATCGCCTCCACCGCCGTGGCGATGCTGGCGAAGCCGGTCAGCACGACGATCTTCATGTCGGGATCGAGGTCGTGCAGTTCCTTCACGCATTCCAGGCCGGACCCGGTCGTGAGCTTCAGATCCACCACGGCATAGTCCGGCTGCACCGTCTCCAGCAGCTCGTTCAGGCTGTCGAGCCCGTCGCAGCTGTGCACCTCGTACCCCCGGCGTTCGAAGGAACGCCGCAGGGCCTTGGCGAACGACGCGTCGTCTTCGACGAGCACCAGCGTACGGCTAGTCTCCATCGCCACCTCCGGGGGAAAGCGCGGCCAGCGGCAGGGTCAGCGTGACGGAAGCCCCGCCGCCGGGACGGTTCTTCGCCACGACGGTGCCGCCCAGCTTGCGGACGACGTTGACGACCAGAAACAGCCCGAGCCCGCCGCCGGGGCGCCCCTTGCTCGACCGGTAGGGTTTGCCGAACTCCGCCAGCATGCCGTCGGGAAATCCCGGCCCTTCGTCGTTCACGGCGACGACGAGGTTGTCCGCCTGACGCCCGACCGCGATGCCGACCCAGCCGGGCGAAGCCTCCAGCGCGTTGTCGAGCACGTTGAAGATCACCTGCTTCAGCGCAAGGTCGGAGATGATCCGCTCCGTGGTGCGGAAGCCGTTGTCATAGTCCACGCGGGTGGGCGATCGGCTGGACTTCCACTCGGCCACGAGGTCGTCCAGGAAGCTGGGCACGGTGGTGCGCACCGTCCCCTCCCCGCGCGCCTCGCCGGACGACATCAGGATGCCGGACACGATGGACTTGCAGCGGTTGATCTGGCTTTGCATCTCCGCGATCTCTTCCGCCATGTCCGGGTCGGACTTCAGCGCCGGCATCCGCTTCCAGTCGTTGAGGATCACCGACAGGGTCGCCAGCGGCGTCCCCAGCTCGTGCGCGGCGCCGGAGGCCAGAAGGCCCAGGCGGACGATGTGGTCCTCCTCCATCGACCGCTGGCGCAGGTTCGCCAGATAGGCGTCGCGGTCACGCAGGTTGCGGTTGATCTGCGTGATGAAGGGAACCAGCAGGCTGGCCGCCAGCACGAAGCAGATGAACATGCCCTGGATGTGCAGGCTCAGCAGTTCGCCCTCCCGATCCGGCGGCAGCGCCAGCGGCCGGTAGGTCCCGGTCAGCCACGCGAAGCAGGCGGTGGCGACCAGCACGAGCACCCAGGTGGACCACGCCTCCAGCAGCACCGCGCCGAGCGCGACCTGAAGCAGCAGCAACGAAATGAATGGGTTGGTCGCGCCGCCGCTCAGGTACAGCTGCACCGTCAGCGCGGCGATGTCGATCAGCAGTTCCAGAAACAACTGCGTGTTGTTGGCCGTCGCCTGGCTGCGCAAATGAATCAGGCTGACGATGTTCAGGCCGACCAAAAACAGAACCACCGCCCCCATCGGTTCCAGCGGCAGCGGAATGCGAAGCTGAAAATGAACAATAAGAATCGTCACGACCTGGCCAATAACGGCCAGCCAACGCAGTTGAACAAGAAGGAATAAATTTTTCTTATCAGTTGTGTCGCGCACGGGAATCGTCATGCTCCTGAACGGCGTCTTCCGCCCCGCCTCTTATATGGGCGTATGAGGCCGGGATGGGAGCCCTCATGACGATGTCTACGGCTGATGCCGGCCGCGCCGCCGGTGCAATTCGCTGCGCACCAGATAGACCGCGGCAGCGATCAGCATGAGATCGAGCGCGAACCACGTCAGTGCGTACACCAGATGGTTGTTGGGGAAGCGGATCACCGTCAGGCCGCCGACCGGGTATCCCCCGTCGTTCGGCTTTCCGTCCGCGTCGATGAAATAGGGGGCGACGTCCGACAGGCCGCGGGCCTCGGCGATGGCCGCGACGTCGCGGGAATACCAGCGATCCCCCGCGGGATCGTTGGCGCGCAGAAAGGCGCCGTTCGGCTCCGTCAGGCGCAGGAGCCCGCTGACGCGGGTCTCGCCCTCGATCCGGCCGGCGGCCCGGCTGTTCGGGTCGCGCCGGTCCGCGGGCACGAAGCCGCGGTTGACCAGCACCGTGAAACCCTCGTCGGTGCGGAACGGCGTGAGGACCCAGAAGCCCCCGCCGAGATCCGTGACCGCCTGCACCAGGGTCTCGCGGTCGTTCAGATAGGTACCGGTCGCGGTGACGCGCCGGTATTCGTCCGTGGCCGCGCCGACCGTGGGCCAGGCGGCCGGGCCGGGTGCGGGAACGGGTGCGGCGTGCACCCGTTCCTCCACGCGCTGGATCAGGTCCAGCTTCCAGGCCCGTCGTTCCACCTGCCAGACACCGAGCACCGTGAGCCCGACGATGCCCGCCAGCGTCAGGACGCCGATCAGGACCAGCACCCAAACCGGTCGGGTCCTGGGCGGGCGGGCTCGCGGCGCGTCGGTCACGGCAGCTGGCTCATGTCCGGCATCGGCATCATGTTGGTGTTGAGGTGGTACATCACCCACAACGACCCGGCCAAGGTGATCACCACGATGATGATCGTGAAGATCAGCGCCAGCATCGACCAGCCGCCTTCCGCACGGCCGTTCATGTGCAGGAAGTAGACCATGTGGACGACGATCTGCACCGCCGCCAGCGCCATGATCGACAGCGACGTCACCGTGTTGTCGAACGTGCCCGTCATCACCATCCAGAACGGGATGGCGGTCAGGATCACCGACAGCACGAAGCCGATCATGTAGCTGCCGAACGTGCCGTGGGCGTGACCATCATCGTGATGATGGCCGTGGTCCCCATGGCCGCCCGCCCCATGGCCGTGGCCATATCCCCCATGGGAATGGCCGCCATGCCCGTGGCCGGGGTGCGGGTGCGTGGTGTGCGCGTGGGTGCTCATCGCAGCATTCCCATCAGATAGACGAAGGTGAAGACGCCGATCCAGATCACGTCCAGGAAGTGCCAGAACATGCTGAGGCACATCAGGCGCCGCCGGTTGGCGGGGATCAGGCCCTGCTTGGCGACCTGCACCATCAGCGTCACCAGCCAGATGATGCCGAAGGTGACGTGCAAGCCGTGCGTGCCGACCAGGGTGAAGAAGGACGACAGGAAGGCGCTGCGCTGCGGCGGAGCCCCCGCGTGGATCATGTGCGCGAACTCGTACAGCTCGATCGCGAGGAACGCCGCGCCGAACAGGCCGGTGATGCCCAGCCAGACCTGCGTCTGGGTGACGCGCCCCTTCTCCATCGCCAGCATGGCGAAGCCGTAGGTGATGGAGGAAAACAGCAGCATCGCCGTGTTCAACGCCACCAGCGGCAGGTCGAACAGTTCCTTCGGCGTCGGACCTCCGGCGTAGCTGGCGCCCAGCACGCCGTAGGTCGCGAACAGCACCGCGAAGATGAGGCAATCGCTCATCAGGTAGATCCAGAAGCCCAGCAGCGTGCTGTGGCCTTCCGGATGCGCATGCTCGTCCACCTGATGGAAGACCGGGGTATCCTCGGCTTTCCGATCGGCGGTCATGGTCATCGTCATGGTTTACACCTGCCCAGAGAGGAGCCGAGTCCGCTCGTTCTCGGTCTGCACGACCTCATCGACGGGGATGTAGAAGTCGCGGTGGTAGTTGAAGGTGTGGCCGATGGCGACCGCGATCAGCCCGACGAAGCTCACCACGGCCAGCCACCACATGTACCAGATCATGGCAAAGCCGAAGACCACGCTCAGGCCGGCCAGGATCACGCCCGTTCCGGTGTTGCTGGGCATGTGGATGGACTTGTACCCACCCATCGGGCGCTTGTAGCCGCGCTTCTTCATGTCCCACCACGCGTCGTTGTCGTGGACAACCGGCGTGAAGGCAAAGTTGTAGCTCGGCGGCGGGGACGAGGTCGCCCACTCCAGCGTGCGGCCGTCCCACGGGTCGCCCGTCAGGTCGCGCAACTCGTTGCGCTTCCAGACGCTGACCGCGATCTGCAGCAGGAAGGCGCCGATGCCGACGGCGATCAGGGCCGCACCGGCCGCGGCGATCAGGAACCAGATCTGCAGCGACGGGTCGTCGAACACGCGCATGCGGCGGGTGACGCCCATCAGGCCGAGCACGTAGAGCGGCAGGAAGGCGACCCAGAAGCCGATCACCCAGCACCAGAAGGAGACCTTGCCCCAGAACGGGTCGAGGCGGAAACCGAAGGCCTTGGGCCACCAGTAGTAGATGCCGGCGAACAGGCCGAACAGCACGCCGCCGATGATCACGTTGTGGAAGTGGGCGATCAGGAACAGGCTGTTGTGCAGGACGAAGTCGGCCGGCGGAACGGCCAACAGCACGCCCGTCATGCCGCCGATCACGAAGGTCAGCATGAAGGCGACGGTCCACATCATCGGCAGCTCGAACCGGATGCGCCCGCGGTACATGGTGAACAGCCAGTTGAAGAT
>JAEZPL010000133.1 GCA_023413605.1 Pseudomonadota bacterium | reverse complement strand
CGCTGAAGGCGCAGCAGAAGCGGCACTGGGCGAACCTGCTGACCGGCGGCGTCACCGACGCCTATGCGGAACGCGCCCGCGCCGTCGGCCAGGCGCACGCGCGCATCGGGCTGTCGCCGCACGCCTATGTGACGGCCTACATGTTCATGCTGGGGCGCCTGGTCGAACTGGCGGAGCAGACCGGCGGGGGGCTGCTGCGGCGCGGCGTCCCGGGGGCCGCGGGGGCGCTGACCCGGCTGGTGGGGCTGGACCTGGAGCTGACGCTGTCCGCCTACCAGACCGCGCACGAGGACCAGAGCCGCACCGCCCAGCTTCGCCGCGATATGAGCGACAACCTGAAGAGTCTGGTGCACTTCGCCATCAACTCGAACGAGGCGATGGTGACGCTGGCCGAACTCAGCCGCGACGCCCGCATGGTGAAGGAGCAGGGCCAGGAGATCGCCACCGCGGCGACCGACCTCGTCTCCTCGGTGGACGCCATCGCGCGCAACAGCCAGAGCGCGTCGGACGACGCGCGGGCGGCCGGCGAGGCCGTGCAGCGGGGCATGAGCGCGGCCACCGACGCCGTGGACACCATGCGCACCATCGCCGGCGCCGTCGAAACGACCGCGGCGAAGATCGACGATCTCGCCGCCGCGTCGGACCGCATCGGGGAAATCCTGGTGTCCATCGACGCCATTTCCAAGCAGACGAACCTGCTGGCGCTGAACGCCACCATCGAGGCGGCGCGCGCGGGCGAGGCCGGCAAGGGCTTCGCCGTCGTCGCCACGGAGGTGAAGGCGCTGGCCAACCAGACAGCCCAGGCGACCGAGGACATCCGCGGCCGCATCGAGGCGCTGCGCGAAGAGATGGCCAGCATCGTGGAGGCCATGCGCCAGAACGGCGCCGCCGTCGCCCGCGGCCAGGAGGTCATCGCCGCCACCGGCACCGAGATGACGACGGTGGCGCAGCAGGTCGGCAACGTCGGCCGCCGCATGCACGAGATCGCCGACATCCTGGGCCAGCAGTCGCACACCTCCAGCCTCATCTCCAGCGGAATCGGCACCGTCGCCATGATGGCGGCGCGCAACGACACGCTGATCGGCGACGTGATCCAGTCGGTCAACAACTCCAACTCCGCGCTCGCCCAGCGGGTGGAGCAGATCGCGACGCTGAAGAGCGCCCGCGCGCTCTGCGAGATCGCCAAGATCGACCATGTGGTCTTCAAGAAGAAGATCGTCGACGTGCTGATGGGCCGTCTGTCCATGACCGCCGACGAGGTGGCGAACCATCAGCTCTGCCGTCTCGGCGCATGGTACGAATCGGTGGACAACCCGGCCATCCGCGCCAACCCGTCCTTCCGCGCGATGGAGGTCTCGCACCGCCTCGTCCACGAGCACGGCAAGACCGCCCTGCGCCTCAAGGCCGAAGGCCGGGAGGCGGAAGCGCTGGAAGAGCTGAAGAAGTTGAACGAGGCCTCCCACGAGGTCCTGCGCCTGCTCGGCCAACTGTCCGAAAGCCTGCCCGAGGATTGGTGAGGTCTATCAGGGAAAAGCGACCGTCCGCCTCAGTTCCCTTCGCCGCGGAACGGGCGCGACAGGAGTCCGGCGATCGTGTCGTCCAGGCCGGCGCCGTGGTTGAGGATGGCGTCCACGGCGGCGCAGATCGGCATGTCCACGCCCTTCGCCTTCGCCAGCCCGACCACCGCGGCGGCGGTGTAGACGCCCTCCGCCACGGAACGGCGCTCGGCCAGGATGTCCGGCAGGCTGCGCCCGGCGCCAAGGGCGGCGCCCAGCGACATGTTGCGCGATTGCAGGCTGGAGCAGGTCAGCGTCAGGTCGCCCAGCCCGGACAGGCCCATCAGCGTTTCCGCCCGGCCACCGAGGGACAGGGCCAGCCGGGTGATTTCCGCCAGCCCGCGGGTGATCAGCGCCGCCCGCGCGTTGTCGCCCAGCTTGCGCCCCTCCACAACGCCGCAGGCGATGGCCAGCACGTTCTTCACCGCCCCGCCGATCTGCGAGCCGATGACGTCGTCCGACAGGTAGGGGCGGAAGGTGCGGCTGCCCAGCGCCTCAACCAGCGCTGCTCCGATGGCGTCGTCGGCGCAGGCCAGCGTCACCGCAGTCGGCAGGCCGCGCGCCACCTCCGCCGCGAAGGTCGGACCGGACAGCACGGCCAGCGGCGTGCCGGCGGGCAGCGCCGACGCCGCGGCCTCGCTCATCAGGGCGTGGCTGTCCAGTTCGATGCCCTTGGCGCAGATCACCACCGGCACGCCCGCGCGCAGGCGGGGCGCCAGATGGCCGCAGGCGGACCGCAGGTGCTGCGCCGGGCTGACCAGCAACACCGCGTCGCACCCCGCCACCTCCGCCCAATCCCCGGTCGCCCGCAGGGCGGCGGGCAGGGTCACGCCGGGCAGGTAATCGCGGTTCTCGTGCGCGGTGTTGATGGCCTCCACCACCGCCGGCTCGCGCGCCCACAGCAGCGTCGGCCGTCCCGCGCGCAGGGCCGCCAGAGCCAGCGCCGTGCCCCAGGCCCCGCCGCCGATCACACCGATGCTCTGGTACCGCGTTCCCGCCATGAAAGCCCCCGCTGCAAATCCGCCATGTCCGAAATGAACGCCGACTGTTTAGGCGGACCGGCCCGCGCCCGCAAGCGGCGCTCTCACGCTTCCCGCGGCAGGGCCGGCGTCATCCCCGAATGCGGCGCCTGGACGCCCAGTCGTTCGGAGAATCCGCTACGCCTTCACCCCCGACCCCACCCCGGCCTTGCCGATGACCGGCTTGGCAGTGGGGTCGAGCGGCCAGCGCGGGCGCGGCGCGAAGTTCAGCGGGTCGGTCTGGCCCAGGCGCAGACGCTCGATCCCCGCCCAGGCGATCATCGCGGCGTTGTCGGTGCACAGCCGCAGCGGCGGCGCCACGAAGGGCATGCGTTCCTTGTCCGCCAAGGTTTGCAGGCGGGCGCGCAGCGTCTTGTTCGCCGCCACGCCGCCGGCCACCACCAGGGCGCCGCCCTGCGGGTGCGCCTCCTTGAACTGGCGGATGGCGCGGGCGCAGCGGTCGGCCATCACCTCCGCCACCGTGGTCTGGAAGGCGGCGGCGAGGTCGGCCTGATCCTCCGCCGACAGCGGCGTCCCCAATTCTTCCACATGCCGCCGCACGGCGGTCTTCAGGCCGGAGAAGGAGAAGTCGCAGCCCGGACGCCCAAGCATCGGGCGCGGCAGCTCGAAACGGCCGGGGTTGGTGGCAAGCAGCGCGGCCTTCTCCACCAGCGGCCCGCCGGGGTAGCCGAGGCCGAGCAGCTTCGCCGTCTTGTCGAAGGCCTCGCCCACCGCGTCGTCGATGGTGGTGCCAAGGCGGCGGTACCGCCCCACCCCCTCGACCACCAGAAGCTGGCAGTGCCCGCCGGACACCAGCAGCAGCAGGTACGGGAAGGGCACGTCGTTGGTCAGCCGCGCGGTCAGGGCATGGCCTTCCAGATGGTTCACCGCGACGAAGGGCAGCTTGCGCGCGGCGGCGATGGCCTTGGCGGTCATGACGCCGACGATGACGCCGCCGATCAGCCCCGGCCCGCCGGTCGCCGCCACCGCGTCGATGTCGCCCAGGCCCAGCCCGGCCTCGTCCAGGGCGCGGCGGATCAGCCCGTCCAGATGCTCCAGATGGGCTCGCGCGGCGATTTCCGGAACCACGCCGCCGTAGGGCGTGTGGTCGTCCAACTGCGAGAGCACCACGTCGGCGCGGATCTCCCGCGCGTCGGTGACGATGGCCGCCGCCGTCTCGTCGCAGCTCGTTTCGATTCCAAGAACGATCATGGCCGCCAAACTAGCCGTCTCCGAGGCTCTGGTATAGGGTCTTGACCCGGATTCGACCTGGATTTCCGAGGGTTCTGCCCAATGAACAGCGATGTGCCCGAGACCGACGCCAGCATCCTCTATTACGACGGCGACTACCCGTCGCTGGAGATCGGGGAGCCGCGTGCCGAGGATGCCGCGACGCTGGCCCGCATCGGCATGTTGGGCGACGTCGCCTTTTACCGGGACCAAGCCGACGCCGTTGGCGGGCCTGTTCTGGAAATCGGTTGCGGCACCGGCCGCCTGACCATCCCGCTGGCTCGCG
Organism: Pseudomonadota bacterium; assembly: GCA_023413605.1. Classification (GTDB taxonomy): domain Bacteria; phylum Pseudomonadota; class Alphaproteobacteria; order Azospirillales; family Azospirillaceae; genus Azospirillum. The sequence continues at coordinate 750 of JAEZPL010000133.1, read as the reverse complement.
CCGGGCACGAGGTCTGGGCGGTGGACGTCTCCTCCGCCATGCTCGGCCAGCTTCGCGCCAAACTGGCCAACGAGCCGCCCGAGGTCCAGGGCCGCGTCCGCGCCGTGCAGCAGGACGCCACGGCTCTGGACTTGCCGGAGCGCCACTGCCGCCTTGCGATCATTCCCTTCAACGTCCTGATGCTGATCTCGGACCTGCCAGCGGAACGCCGCGCGCTGGCCGCCGCAGCCGCCCATCTGGCACCGGGCGGGCTGCTGGCGCTGGACGTCATGAACCCGCTGACCCTGTCGCTGGACGCCGATCGCAGGCCGTCGCCATCGATTCCCCTGCGCAACCCGCGCACCGGCAACCGCTACGTCAAGAATTCGATGGCGTCCCGCCTGGATGATCAGCAGCGCCAGCGCCTGCACGGCTGGTACGACGAGCTTCTGCCCGACGGGAAGATCGCGATGACGGAATTCTCCTTCGTCTGGCGCATGATCTTCCGCTTCGAACTGGAACTGATGCTGGAAACAACCGGCTTCGCCATCGAGACCATGGCCGGCGACTTCGAGAACACCCCCTGGACGGTGGACAGCCGACGCATGGTCGTCACCGCGCGACTGGAGCGGTAAAGCGTTTGCTCTGATACGGCCGGCGCATGAAGGCTTCCATGATCGGCCGGCCGCATCACCCTTTCGCACATGGCTGCGCCATGTGCTGCCGGGTTTGAACCGAAGGCGTTTGATGGAAGCCATCAAACGCCTTCGG
>JAEZPL010000115.1 GCA_023413605.1 Pseudomonadota bacterium | reverse complement strand
CCGTGCGTTCGGTCAGGATCGTCTCTTCGCTCCCGAAAGCGCGGAGCAGATCGCCGCGAACCGCCGTCAGGGTATCCACCGAGGCGAGCGCGGCCTGCATGTCCGGGGTCATCCCGGCCCAGACGACATGGACATCCCCCCGCAGGAAGGAACCGGCCACGGCCTGTCCGCGAGAGAGCGCATCAGCGTGAGATGAGGAGGGAAAAAGTATCCAGGCGAGAGCGGAAACTCCGATCAACCAACGTTTCATCGGCGCCCCTATCCGTTCTCCACACCAAACGAGCCATAGCTTTGCCCAAATTTGCAATAGCCGCAATGGGCCGCAATCCTGGGTTGATCTTTTGTCCGTCAAAGTGACCAAAGCGGACGGCGCCGGGTGAACCGATGTAGGATGAGGTGACCGAGCCGTCGCTGTCGCCATGATGCCCCGAACGATCGGAGAGGGCGAAGGCGCGGCGGCTGCTTCTGACGGAAGCACAACAGGCAGGGCTCCGACCGGCCTTCGATGCCCTTGGACGAGGGGAACGCGCTGCCCGTCCGGTGAACTGATGGATGGAGGTGGGCGGCGGCACCCACCCACCTTGCCTCGCTCACGTTAACGTGACGATGCCAGAACCGGGCATGGAGGGCGCGCGATCAGAACGGCGGGGCGGCCCTTCTACAGGGACCATCCACCCCTCCCGCAAACCGATTCGGCGGCACCTCCATGCACCAACGCCGCGCGGGAACCGACGCAACCTCAGGCCGCCTTCACCTCGGCGATGAAGGTGTCGATGCTGGCCTGCAACGCCACGGTCCGCTCCGCCACTTTCTGTGCGGATTGCAGAACTTCACCCGATCCTGCCGCCGTTGACTGGGCAGCCAGGTGAAGCCCGCCGATGTTGCCGGTGACCTCGGCCGTGCCCTGCGCGGCCTGGATGGCGTTCTGGCCGATTTCGGCGGTGGCGGCTCCCTGCTGCTCGACCGCAGCGGCCACCGTGGTTGCCATTTCGTTGAGGCGGTAGATCACCGTGGCGATTGACTGGATCGCGGAAACCGCACCGCCGATCGTGTCCTGCATGGCGCCGACCTGGCTGCGGATTTCGTCGGTGGCCTGGGCGGTTTGGGACGCCAGTTGCTTGACCTCGCTTGCCACGACGGCGAAGCCCTTGCCGGCCTCCCCGGCTCGGGCGGCTTCGATCGTCGCGTTCAGGGCCAGAAGGTTGGTCTGGCTGGCGATGCCCTGGATCAGGTCGATCACCTCGTTGATCCTCTGGCCGGACTCGGTCAGGGCCTGGACCCGGCCCTGGGCCTGCTCGGCCTGCTTTGAAGCCTCGTTGGCGAAGTTGCGGGCCTCGTTCATCTGCCGCGAGACTTCCTGCACGGTCGCGGTCAACTCCTCCGTGGCCGCGGCCACCGTCTGCACGTTCGCGGCGGTCTGCTCCGCTGCACCTCCGACGGCGGCCATCTGTCCCGACGCTTCCTCCGCCGAGGCGGACAGGGAATGGGCCGTGGTCTCCAGAGACGCCGAAGCGGCGCTCATCACGTGCAGGGCGTCGCTGACCTCCTGCTCGAACCGGCGCACCACCTCATTGACCGTCTCGGCACGAGCCAGCTTGCGCTGCGCCTCCGCCTCCTGTTCGGCCTGGATGCGCTGGCGGTCGAGGGCGTTCTCGCGGAACACCGCCATGGCGCGGGCGATGTCGCCGACCTCGTCCTTGCGGTCGGCGCCGACGATGTCCACCGCCAGGTCGCCGTCGGCAAGACGGCGCAGACAGGCCACGGTCGAGCCGATCGGGCCGACGATCCCGTAGGTCGACAGCAGGCGCCCGATCACGACGCTGGCAATGATGCCGACCAGGGCCACCCCGCCCATCAGCCACTTCAGCCCGGTCGCCTGCGACGACGCTTCCTCGGAAATCCGCGCCGTTTTGCCGCCGGTGTAGTCGTTGTAGTCCTGAACGGCCTTCATCAGCGTCGTGACCAGTTCCTGGCTTGCCGCGACGTTGTTCAGGACCTCCCGCCGGGCATAGGTGATGCCGAGGCTGTCGTGCTGCTTCGCCGCGGCGACCGTCGCGTCCACGAAGGTGACATACTCGCCATAGGTCCGCTCGACGGCGTCCAGCATCGTGCGCTGGCTGCCGTCGGCGCTGCTCCGCGCGTCGTCCAGATGCTTGCGGACGGCGGCCCTGCGGTTGGCGATGATCGGTTCGATCGTCGCCACGCTGGCCGGGTTGGCGCCCATCTGGTACTCGGCTCGGCTCAGCTCGACCAGATAACGGTTGAGCCGGGCGCCCTGGGCCGCCTCGTGGCCCGCACGTTCGACACGACCCAGCTCTCCGCTGAGCATCGACAGGCCATAGCCGCCCGCCACCGCGATCAACACCGAGACGATGCCAAGGACGGCGACGATGCCGAAAATCTTCCCGGCGATTCGTACATTCTTCAATTGCATATCCGACTCCGGCTGAAGCCTGTCCTGTTATCGGGCAAGATCGATGCGGTGAACCGCAACGTCCCCGGCGGTTTCGGCCATTCGAACGGCCCAGGCGGCGATCGCCAGATCCTGGATGGCCATGCCGGTGGAGTCGAAGACGGTGATCTCGTCGTCGCGCGTGCGGCGGACGGCCCTGCCTTCGAGCACGTCGCACAGCGTTCCGCGAATGGCATCGCGGGTCAGCCCGCGCGTCGTCGCGTGCTGGCACTCGCCGAGGGTGGAGGCCTGCGTCCAGTCGTCGACCCACACCGACGCGCGGAGCAGAAGATCGGCGTCGAGTTCCTGCTTTCCGGCGGTGTCCGCGCCCATGGCGCTGATGTGCGTGCCGGGGCGGATCCAGTCGGCGCGCACGACAGGCTCACGCGCGGTCGTCAGCGTGATCAGGGCATCGGCGTTTCGGGCCGCCTCCTCGACCGCGACGACCTCGACCGGCACGGCGCAGTCGAGCGTGCGCGCGAATTCCTCGGCGCGCGCCCGGTCACGGTTCGCCACCAGGACCCGGTCGAAGTCGCGCACGAGCAGGGCGGCATCGATGTGGTAGCACGCCTGCCCACCGGTGCCGATCAGCCCGAGCGTCCGGGCATCCCCGCGCGCCAGTTCCCGGATGCCGATGGCGCAGGCGGCCGCCGTGCGTACCCCGGTGAGATAGTTGGAACTGACCAGCGCCGACGGACAGCCGGTGTCCGGATCGGTCAGCACCGTGGTCGACTGGTGGTTGGTCAGGCCGCGCCCGCGGTTTTCCGTCCAGTAACCGCCGATCTTCAGCCCCAGCAGGCCGATCGCAAGGTCGGCGCCGGACTTGATCCCATAGACGTTCGGGCCCGGCAGCAGGCGTTCGCGCACGACCGGGTAGTTGCGCGCGCGGTCGTGGGAGACCTCGCGGAACGCCATGTCCATGGCGTCGATGGCGTCGCCCGGCGACACCAGGCGGCGGGCCGCGATCTCATCGATGACGATCATGCCGGCATCCCCGCCGCCTTCAGGACCAGCCGCGACAGCAGAGCGTCCGGCGTTTCCATCAGCGTCATGATCGAGAAATGATCGTGACCCGGAATTTCGTGATAGGCGCACACCGACCCGTGGGCACGGCACCGTTCGGCGAAGTCGCGCGACTGCCCCACCCAGGCCGGCGTTTCACCAGCGCCGGCGGCAATCTCCAGGACCGTGGCGGTGGCCGGCGGGTGCCGCATGGGGCTGACGCCGTCCACCATCTCGGGCCGCAGCCGGATGGTGTCGTTGACGGTGATACCCAGCACCGGTTCCAGCTCGTAGATGCCGCTGACCAGCACCGCGGCCTTGATCAGCCCATCGGCGAGGCGATCGGCGCCGGCATCGTCCGCCAGCGCCATGGCCAGCAGATGCGCGCCCGCCGAATGGCCCGACGCGGTGATCCGGTCGGGATCCCCGCCCAGATCCGCCGCGTGCCGGTGCACCCAGCGCAGCCCGTCGCGCGTCCGCCGGACGATCTCCGGCAGCGATGCGCCGGGGCACAGGTCGTAATTCATCACCACCGTCGTGATGCCCTGCGGCACCAGCGCGTCGGCGATGTAGCTGTAATCGGACTTGTCCCGGCCGCGCCAATAGCCGCCATGCAGGAACACATGGAGGGGCGCGTTCGGCGTCGCGGCCGGAAACACGTCGAGCGTGGAGAGGGCGGTGTCGCCATAGACGATGTCATAGCGCCCGGCGTGCCGCTCGCGCGCGGCCTGACTCAGCTCCGACGCGCGCGCGGCGTAGCGCGCGAAGTCGGGGACGGATTCGCGGGGGTTGTATTGCCACTCGTGATCGTCACGGACGACTGACACGATGGGGTCTCCATGGTTCAGGAAAGGGGTCAGACCAGTTCCATCAACTGGGTCCACAGCAGATGGCGCTTGGCGGAATATTCGGGCGTGTCGCGCAACGCTTCGCCAAGCCGGGCGCGCGGCCGCGGGATGTCGATGGGCACGATCTCCCGGATGCGTCCCGGACGCGGCGACATGACCACCACTCGGTCGGCAAGACACACGGCCTCGTCCACGCTGTGGGTGACGAACAGGACCGTCTTGCCCATGCGCTCGGTCAGTCCGAGCATTTCATTTTGCAGAATTTCGCGGGACAACGCGTCGAGCGCGCCGAACGGCTCGTCCAACAGCATCATGTCGGGTTCGATCGCCAGCGCACGGGCAATGCCGACGCGCTGCTGCATGCCGCCCGAGAGCTGGTGCGGAAAACGGCCTCCGAATCCCTCCAGGCCCACCGTGGCCAGCACGCGCTCGGTGATGTCGCCATGGCGGCTCGCGGGCACGCCCTTTGCCTCAAGGGCGAAGCCGATGTTCTGGGCGGCGGTCAGCCAGGGCAGCAGCCCATACTGCTGGAAGACGAAGCCTCGGTCGTGGCCCGGACCGCGCACCGGCTTGCCGTCGATCAGGATTTCGCCGCTCGTCGCCGTTTCCAGCCCCTGGATGATGCGCAGCAGCGTGGTCTTCCCGCATCCGCTCGGCCCCACGAAGGCGATGAACTCGCCTTCCTCGACATCCAGGTCGACGCCGTCGAGCGCCAGCATGGACGGCCCGTCGGAAACCGGGAAGCGCTTGGTCAGATTGCGGACGGACAGCTTTGGCATGGGGCGGCACCATGTCTCTGGAAAGGAAAATGACGGTCGGAAGGAAGGGGAGGGGCCGGTCTGTGGCGACCGGCCCCGGCCAGCGTTAAGGCTTGCCAGTATTACGGCTTATAAGTGCCGATCTCGGTCAGGACGTCCTGCACGATGGTGGTGTCGAGCACCTTGTCGGCCGGATGCACGGCCTTCTGCAGGCTGCCCTGCACGTTCAGCTCCTGCATGTACTTGGCCTGATCCGCGGTCACGGTGCCGTTCGGATTCCAGATGCCGCCGATCTTGTAGAATTCATAGAATTCGGCGAGCTGCTCGTCGTTGTAGTCGAAGTGCTTCTTCGCCACGTCGAGCGCGCCCTTCTCGTTGTCGAAGATCCAGCGCGTCGCTTCCAGCTCCGCCTTCACGAAGCGCTTCAGCACGTCGCGCTTCGTCGCGATGGTCTCGCTGCGGACGTCCCACGGCGTCATCACATACTCGGGCAGCTTCTTGGAAACGACGAACAGAACCTTGGCGTTCTTGTCGTGCGCGGCCTTCGGATCGAAGTTGGACACGGTCGCGTCGACGGTGCCGGTCAGGATGCCGTTGATCCGCGCCGACGATCCCTTGAGCGAGACCCACTGGACCGCCTTGATCTGATCCTCGGTCATGCCCGCCTGCCGCATCAGGGCGGTGATCACCACGTGCGGCAGCGATCCGGGCGAGGAGATGCCGACCTTCTTGCCGGGCAGGTCCGTGACGTCCTTGATGCCCGATCCGGCGTTCACGTAGAAGGCGTAATGCAGGCCGGTGTGGACGCCGCCGATCGTCTTCAGTTCGCCGCCCTTGTCGACCGCCGCCAGCGTCTCGGACATGCCGGCCTGGCTGATGTCCAGATCCCCGGCGATCAGGGAGCGCACGGGAATGGAGCTGTCCGCGATGTGGACCAGCTCGACCGAAAGGCCGTTCTTCTCGTAGAAGCCCTTATCCTGGGCGACGAATTCGACCAGATTCAGGAACATCTTGGCCGGCATGCCGATCTTGAGCGTGTCGGCGGCGAGCGCCGCGGTGCTCAGGGCGGCGGTGAAGGCACCGGCGAGCAGGGCAGCCTTCAGCG
>JAEZPL010000099.1 GCA_023413605.1 Pseudomonadota bacterium | reverse complement strand
ATCCTGACCAACGGCGGCGGCATGGGCGTGATGGCCACCGACAGCCTGATCCAGTGCGGCGGGCGGCTCGCCCACTTCGCGCCGGAGACGCTGGAGGCCTTGGAAAAGGCGCTGGGCGCCTCCACCGGCGCCCGCAACCCGGTGCGCATCGGCGGCGACGCCCCGCCCAAGCGCTACGCCGACGCGCTGAACGCCCTGATGCAGGACCCGAGCAACGACGCGGTCCTGGTGCTGAACTGCCCGTCGGCCACCACGGACAGCCTCGCCGCCGCCCAGGCGGTGGTGGAGACCATGGCCGCCAACAAGGCGCGCAAGCACCCGGTGCTGACCAGCTGGCTGGGCGACCTGACGGCGGTGGAGGCGCGCAAGCTGTTCGCCGCCAACCGCGTTCCCACCTACGACACGCCCAGCCACGCGGTGCGCGCCTTCCTGCATCTGGTGGAATACCGGCGGAACCAGAACCTGCTGATGGAAACCCCGCCCTCGGTGCCGGAGGATTTCCAGCCCGACGGCATCGCCGTGCGCAAGACCATCTCCCGCGCCATGGCGGAAAAGCGCGAGTGGCTGACCGAGTATGAGGCCAAGCGCGTGCTGGCCGCCTATGGCATCCCCGTGGTGGACACCCGCTGCGCCGACACGCCGGAGGAGGCCGCCCGCTGCGCCGCGATGATCGGCGGTCCGCTGGCGCTGAAGATCCTGTCGCCGGACATCACCCACAAGTCCGACGTTGGCGGCGTCGCCCTGCACCTGACCGAGCCGTCCGAGGTTCAGGCCGAGGCCGAAGCCATGCTGGCCCGCGTGCGCGAGGCCGTGCCCGACGCCCGCATCGAGGGCTTCACGGTGCAGGAGATGGCCGTCCGCCCCGACGCTTACGAGCTGATCGTCGGCATGACGGAAAACGAGCTGTTCGGCCCCGTCCTGCTGTTCGGCGAAGGCGGCATCGGGGTGGAGGTGGTGGAGGACTACGCGCTGGCCCTGCCGCCCCTGAACATGAAGCTGGCGACCGAGCTGATGGGCCGCACCCGCATTTGGAAGCAGTTGCAGGGCTACCGCTCGCGCGCCGCCGTGGACCTGGAAGCGGTGGCGCTGACGCTGAACAAGGTGTCGCAGCTGATCGTCGACTTCCCCGAGATCGCCGAGCTGGACATCAACCCGCTTCTGGCCGACTCGGAAGGCGTGATGGCGCTGGACGCGCGCATCAAGGTCGGCGTGCCGACCCTGCCCGGTGCCCGGCGGCTGGCCATCCGCCCCTACCCCAAGGGGCTGGAGGACCGCATCACCATCAAGGACGGCCGCACCTTCCTCGTCCGCCCCATCCTGCCGGAGGATGAGCCGCTGGTGCACCACATGGTGGCCAACCAGACTCCGGAAGACCTGCGCCTGCGCTTCTTCGCCCCGCTGAAGCGCCTGTCCCACCAGGCCGCCGCCCGCCTGACCCAGATCGACTACGACCGCGAGATGGGTCTGGTCGCCGTCGGCCCGGACCCGGAGACGGGCGAGACCATCATGTACGGCGTGGTCCGCATCACCGCCGACCCCGACAACCTGCGCGCCGAGTACGCCGTGATGGTGCGGTCGGACATGAAGGGCCAGGGTCTGGGCTACCAGCTGATGAACAAGATCCTGGACTACGCCCGCAGTCGCGGCATCAAGGAGGTCTACGGAGAGGTGCTGCGCGAGAACACCAGCATGCTGGGCATGTGCCGGGCGCTGGGCTTCATCCGCAAGGAGAACCTGGACGAGCCGGGCGTGGTGGAAGTCCGCATTGAACTGGGCGGCGGCATCGGGAGCGGCGCTCCGGCGAAGTAGCGCGATACGGGCCGAAGCCCACGAAGCGCGCACGAAGCGCGCACGAGGAACGCAAGGGCCTCGCCGGAGACGGCGAGGCCCTTTCATTGTCAAAGCCCCCCAGCAGCGTCTGGACTCAGCGCTTGCGCCCACGCCCGCCGGTGCGCTCGACGTCCACCTCGGTCTTGCGGGCGGTTTCGCGGACGGTCTCCCGCCGCTCGCTCGTGGATTTCGACAGCTCCACCTCGCCGATCAGCCGGGCGGCCTTGCGGACTTCGGCCTCTTCGGTGGTTTCGGTCATCTCGATGCTGCTTTCCTCGAACGCCTGCTCGGCTTCTTCGGGGCTCAGGTCCCGGTCGGCTTCACGGTGCCGCACCCTGACCTTTTCCTCTTCGAGGGTGAGCGTCTTCTCGACGGGCCGCTCGGTCGTGTGGGTGGTGGCGCGCACGCCACGGACGACCCTCCGCTTGCCGATGCTCACCCGTTCTTCCACCTCCGGAAGAGTCTTGCGCTCGCCGCGGGGGCCCTTCGATGCCTGTCCTTGCTCCGTCCGCCCGTGCTCCTCGTCCTCATCCGCGTAGATATCCACGGCACGGGCCTCGTTCCGCTCCAGCACGGAGCGGATCTCGTCGGCCTTGTCCTCCTCGGCCTCGACGGCGATCACCGCGGCCCCCTTGGCGACGGCACCGGAAAAGGCCTCGCCGTCCTCCTCGTCGATGCCGAGCGCGGCCAGCGTGCGAACCATGTCTTTCCGCTCGCGGTCGAACAGCTCGATGCTGTCTTCGGGACACCCGGTTTCGGTCAGTTCCCGGCAGGCACGGCGCGCCGGTTCGGGCGATTGGTAGAGCCCGATCACGGTCATGGTCGTGGTCATGCGTGGTCTCCTGTGTTCCGGTGGCTGGGGCGTCGGAGCCGGCTCGATGGCGTCCTCCCGCTCCACGGCGACTTCGGTTCGGCGGACGTGCACGCGATCCCGGTAACGGCGTGTGATGCGCCGACGCGTCACACGCACCTCCTCGACAAGCCGCAGGCGCATCACGACCACGGGCACCTCCTCGACCACCGGGATGATCGTCGTGTCGCCCTCCTGCCGCTCGGCGATAGGGCCGTCGATCCAACGACCGACGGGAATGCGCTCCACCTCGACCTCGACAGACTCCAGGGGCTCGTCGATGTTCTCCACCTCTTCATGGACGCGCCGGTGCACATGCACGATTCCCGTCGGGCGGGCGTGTTTTTCAATTTCGACGGTTTCCTGGACAACGGGAATGACGACGCGTTTCGGCTCGGCGTCCGTGGTCATAACGGAGTCCTCGTGACTGGAAGAATGCCGGAATTCGTGCGCGGTGGAGAGCGCCGACCGCGTGCAATCACGTCAACAGGGCGCCATCATCCCCGTTCCGCACCTGCGAACGCCAATATGGGCAATGCAAAGGCCACTCTTTCGAAGGTGCCTTCCCGGCCATCTACCGTTTTGGAGCCGTGATAATATTGTTGGTTGCGCATTCGGCGGATGAAATGCGGGCGCACGGTCTGCTGCCGCGGCGCACATCCATTTGGGTGGCGCTTACGGGATCAGGGGATTACGCTACCAGGTTATGGGGCCGGCACCGTTTTCGAAACGTCGGAACGTTCCGAAAACGGTGCTCGCCTTCTCTTCCGCAGCCTTACAGCAGCGTCTCGATCACGCGGTCGGGCGGGGCGTGGCCATCGACGAAGGTCTTGATGTTGATGATGACCTTCTCGCCCATGTCGATGCGGCCCTCGATGGTGGCCGAGCCCATGTGCGGCAGCAGAACCACGTTGTCGAGGCGCAGCAGCTTCGGGTTCACCGCCGGCTCGTGCTCGAACACGTCGAGGCCGGCGCCGGCGATCTCGCCCTTGGACAGCATCTTGGTCAGGGCCGTCTCGTCGATCACCTCGCCGCGCGAGGTGTTGACGATGAAGCAGTGCGGGCGCAGCAGCTTCAGCCGCCGCTCCGACAGCAGGTGATAGGTGGCCGGGGTGTGCGGGCAGTTGATGGACACCACGTCCATGCGCGCCAGCATCTGGTCCAGGCTGTCCCAGTAGGTCGCCTCAAGCTCCTGCTCGACGTCCGGATAGACGCGGCGGCGGTTGTGGTAGTGGATCGACATGCCGAAGGCCCGCGCCCGGCGCGCCAGCGCCTGGCCGATGCGGCCCATGCCGAGGATGCCCAGCCGCTTGCCCTGGATGCGGTGGCCGAGCATCGTCGTCGGCCCCCAGCCCTTCCACTGGCCGGACCGCACCAGCCGCTCGCCTTCCGACAGGCGGCGCGCAACGGCCAGCAGCAGGGCCATGGTCATGTCCGCCGTGTCCTCGGTCAGGACGCCGGGCGTGTTGGTGACGGTGATGCCGCGCTCCCGCGCCGCCTTCAGGTCGATGTGGTCGACGCCGGTGCCGAAGGAGGCGATCATTCGCAGTTGCGGCCCGGCCTTCTCGATCACGTCGCGGTCGACGCGGTCGGTCACGGTGGGGACCAGCACGTCGGCCACCTGCACGGCCTCGATCAGCTGGGCGTGCGTGAGGGACGCGTCATCGGAATTCAGCCGCGCGTCGAACAGCTCCATCATCCGCGTTTCGATGACGTCGGGCAGCTTGCGGGTGACGACGACGATCGGCTTCTTCTTCTCGGTCATAAGGCGGTGCCTCCCCCTTTCCGGGCCGAAGCCTGTCCTATCAAGCGGTTGTCCACCTGTCCAGATGACAGTGATGATTCCGGCGCGCGGCGGGTGGGGGTGTGACAAGGCGCGACAGGCGCGCGGAGCCGTTTCCTTGCCCTTGCCCCAGGCAACTACCCCTATCTATAGTGCACCGCACCGCCGGCCCGAGCCCATCCCGGAGCCTCGGCGGATCCCTAGACCTTTTCCTGCACGGGGTTGCCGGTGTTGCCGACGACGTCTGCCTTCCGCCGAGCTCTCGCCGTCCTGGCGCTGAGCATCGTCACCATGGCCATGGCCACGGAAGGTGGCCTGCCGGCCGCGGCGTCCGAGGGAGGCCGCCGTGAGAAGGACCCGACCCACGCGTCGGGCCTGCCGATCCCGCGCTTCGTCTCGCTGCGCTCCGGCGAGGTGAACGCCCGCACCGGGCCGAACGTGCGCTATCCCATCGAGTGGGTGTTCACGCGCAAGGAAATGCCGGTCGAAATCACCCAGGAATTCGACACCTGGCGCCGCATCCGCGATTGGGAAGGCAGCGAGGGTTGGGTGCACCAGAGCATGCTGTCCGGCAAGCGCAGCATCATCATCACCGGCGATGTCCGCACCGTCCGCAAGGAACCGCGCAGCGACGCCAACGTCGTCGCCCGCGCCCAGCCGGGCGTGATCGGCTGGCTGCGCAAGTGCCAGGGCGACTGGTGCGAGGTGGACCTGAAGGGCTACCGCGGCTGGATGCAGCGCGCCGAGTTCTGGGGCGCCTACAAAGACGAAAAAATCGAGTAGCCAGATTTCACCGCAGAGACACGGAGGCACAGAGAAAGTACCCTTTGCGCCTCTCTGCGCCTCCGTGTCTCTGCGGTGATTCTTACCGTTCGCCATCACACCGCTAGGCGAAATCCCCCGCCAGTTCCTCCCGGACCGCCTCCGGCATCACGGCCATGTGGCCGTAGTTCTCGTGGCCGATGCCGACAACCACCTGGGTGCCGGGCTTGCGGAAGGCCATGACCTGGTCCGGCGTGAAGTCGAAATGCAGGAAGTGGACGGACGAGGTTTTGCCGGCCTCGTTCGTGCGCTCGACATCGCCTTCCGGGCGCCCCGTCACGGTGTGACCGTCGAACTGGAGCGTCATGGTCTCCTCCACCCCGCCGAGACGGCCGAGTTCGCGGGCGCGCCGCGCGGGGTCGTCGATCTCGAACATCACCGTCGCGACCAGCTCGCCGCCCTTGGGAATCAGGGGGTTGTAGGCGCGCAGCTCGTCGGCGATCTGCTCCTCCCCACCCTTTTCGATGAACAGCATCTCGTGGATCTGCTGCCACATCGTGTCGTAGTTCTCGAAGTAGAAGGTGGCGTAGGGGCCGACGGTGATGCGGCGCTTCTTCTTCACCCCGACCAGCGCCTTGCGGCGCGCGGCGCGCTCCTGGCCGTACTGGTCGAGCGGGATGATGTCGGCGCGGGTGATCTCGGTCTTGCGGGCGGTCATGGGTGGTCTCCTGCCGAAACGCGAGCGTGCTTTCCCCCTTCTTCCCCTGGGGAGAGGGGCTAGACGGTGATGCCGTAGGCGCGGGCGAAAAGTTCGATGGGGTGCAGGTTTTCCGGCGGCGGCGCCTCGCCGTTCAGCCGATCGATGCCCTGCATGATGTGCGGGCCGGCGATCGGGCATTCGGAGGCGATGAAGGCCTTCCCGGCGCGGACGGCCTGATTCGCCACCGGCTTTCCGACCTTCAGCGCGATCGGGAAATTCTCCTTCAGCACGCCCCAGGAACCGCCGTGGCCGGAACAGCGCTCGATCACCTTCAGGTCGGCCTGCGGGATCAGGCGCAGCATCTCCGTCGCCTTCTGGCCCATGTTCTGGGCGCGGGCGTGGCAGGCGATGTGCAGCGCCACCCCGCCGGGCAGCGGCTGGAGCCCGTCCGCCAGCCCCTCCTTGCGGGCGATGTCCACGACGTATTCGCTGACGTCGTAGGTGGCCTGGGCGAGGTTCTCCACCGCCGCCCGGTGCGGAGCGTCCTTTGGCACGATCAGCGGCCATTCGAGCTTCAGCATCAGGGCGCAGCTGGGCACCAGCGCCACGACGTCGTAGCCCTTCTCGATCCAGGGGGCGAGCGCGGTGGCGACGGTCGCGGCGTTGCGGTTCACCTTCTCCAGGTCGCCTTGCTCCAGTTGCGGCATGCCGCAGCAGGACGGGTAGACGACCTCCGTCTCCACGCCGTTGCGGGCCAGCACCGCGCGGGCGGCCAGACCGATGTTCGGGTTGTTGTAGTTGGCGAAGCAGGTGGCGTAGAGCACCGCCTTGCGCTTGCCGTAGGCGGGGGCCGCGCTGTTGGCCGGGGCCGGTTCCGCCTTCACCCGCATGGCCAGCGTCTTGCCGTGGAACTTCGGCAGATGCGCCTCGCGGTGAACGTCGGCGACCTTTTCCAGGATCGGGCGGGTCAGCCTGTTCGTCTCGTCCGACGCCCAGTTGGCGATGGGGGCGACGGCCCCGGCCAGCTTGCCGTTGCGGTCGGTCTGGGTCAGCTGTTTCAGCGCGAAGGGAACGCCGGTCTTCTTCGCCTCGACCGCGCGGTAGCGCACCATCAGGTGCGGGAAATCCAGCGCCCATTCGTGCGGCGGCACGTAGGGGCACTTGGTCATGAAGCACATGTCGCACAGCGTGCAGGCGTCCACCACCGGCTTGAAGTCCGCCGAGGCCACGCCGTGCAGTTCCTCGTCACCGGCGTTGTCCACAAGGTCGAACAGGCGCGGGAAGCTGTCGCACAGATTGAAGCAGCGGCGGCAGCCGTGACAGATGTCGAAGACGCGGCGCATTTCCGCGTCCAGCTTGGCCTCGTCGTAGAAATCCGGGTTCCGCCAGTCGAGCGGATGCCGGACAGGCGCCTCCAGGCTGCCTTCGCGCATGGGCGTGTTTCCCCCCTGGGAATTGGGTATGCAACCCCGCCGGCCGGTTCGATGCCGACCGTCATTCGTTCGGTGCTCAAGAGCCGGAAAGGTGTCGCGATGCAGGGGATTCACCACGAAGACACTAAGACACAAAGAATTTCACAAAGGGGTTCGGGCGTTGTGGAATGCCCACGCAGGCCGACACTCCTTTGCGCCTATCTTTGTGTCCTTTGTGCCTTTGTGATGAAAATCCCTTCCGGTTTCCGGCGCGCGGGCGGCGTTAAAGCTGGTCCAGCGCCTTCTGGAAGCGGCCGGCGTGGCTCTTTTCGGCCTTGGCCAGCGTTTCGAACCAGTCGGCAACCTCGTCGAAGCCCTCGTCGCGGGCGGTGCGGGCCATGCCCGGGTACATGTCGGTGTATTCGTGGGTCTCGCCGGCGATGGCGGCCTTCAGGTTGGCCGAGGTTTCGCCGATCGGCAGTCCGGTGGCCGGGTCGCCGACCTCTTCCAGGAATTCCAGGTGGCCGTGGGCGTGACCGGTCTCACCCTCCGCGGTGGAGCGGAAGACGGCGGCAACGTCGTTGTAGCCTTCGACGTCGGCCTTTTGCGCGAAGTAGAGGTAGCGGCGGTTTGCCTGGCTTTCACCGGCGAAGGCGGCCTTCAGGTTCTCTTCGGTCTTGGTGCCCTTGAGCGACATGGCTGATTCCTCCAGACGGTTTGTCTGGCCCGGTCGCACGGGCATGAGGCCTCAGCGGCCGAGCGCAGCTTAGGCTTATGCCACCGTTGCGGGTGCGCGTCAATATTTTAGAATCGCTCTAAAGGCACCGCTAGTCTTCAGGACTACCGCTGATAATGAGAAGCAGTCGCGATACCCTCAATGGGCGTCGCCGTCCTCGGTCAGACGGACGATCACGTCCACGCGCGCGATGCGCGTTCCCTGCGGCGGCAACGGCAGGTTCTGCACCACCACATGGTCGCCGGGGATGTCCTCCAGCCGGCCGGTTCCTTCCAGGAAGAAGTGGTGATGGTTGCTGATGTTGGTGTCGAAGTAGGACTTGCCCGCCTCCACCACCACCTCGCGCAGCAGGCCGGCGGCGGTGAACTGGTTCAGCGTGTTGTAGACCGTGGCCAGCGAGACGCGCAGGTCCGCCCCCATCGCCTCGGTGTGGAGCTGTTCGGCGGTGACATGCCGGTGCTCGCCTTCGAACAGCAGCCGGGCGAGGCCCAGACGCTGGCGGGTCGGACGGAAGCCTGCGTTCTGCAGACGGTCGAGGGCGCGCTTGAAAGGACGGGTGCCGGTCATGGTGGTCTGTTCGTCGTGGTTGGGTTCGCAACCAATCTTTGGCCGGTTTCCCGGCCGCAAACGGCCCGGCCGGTCGCCCGGCCGCCGATAACGCAAAACGGACCGCGGCAAAGCGCCGCAGTCCGCTTACTTTAGAACGATTTCAGCTCGTTGGGCAAGAAGTGTGCGCGTGACACCAGCAAGATGTCCGCATCGCCCCTGCCCTCCAAACTCCCGATTGGCAGCCGCCCCCCGGTCAGTAGCCGGTGGCGATGCGCTCCACCAGCTGCTTCACGGTCGGGATGAACCCATCCTTGTAGTAGGGGTCCGACCCGAAGCGGAAGGCGTTGTGCCCGGCGAACATCAGCTGGTTTTCGCAGTCGTCGGTGTGGCTGACGGCCTGCAGGGTCTTCTGGATGCAGTAGGACCGCGGATCGGCGCGCTTGCCGGTCGTGCCTTCCTCGTTCTGTGCCCAATTGGAGAAGTTGCAGGCCGACAGGCAGCCCATGCAGTCCAC
>JAEZPL010000059.1 GCA_023413605.1 Pseudomonadota bacterium | reverse complement strand
TACGACCACATCACCAGCGCCATCGGCGCGGCGATGATCGGCTGGTTCGGCACGGCGATGCTCTGCTACGTCACGCCAAAGGAGCATCTGGGCCTGCCGGACCGCGACGACGTGAAGGTGGGTGTCGTCACCTACAAGATCGCCGCCCACGCTGCCGACCTCGCCAAAGGCCATCCCGGCGCGCAGGAACGCGACGACGCGCTGTCGCGCGCGCGGTTCGAGTTCCGCTGGCGCGACCAGTTCCACCTGTCGCTCGATCCCGAAACGGCGGAGCGCTTCCACGACCAGACCCTTCCCGCGGAAGGGGCCAAGGTGGCGCATTTCTGCTCCATGTGCGGGCCGAAGTTCTGCTCGATGAAGATCACGCAGGAGGTGCGGGACTACGCCAATTCCGGCATGGCCGAGATGTCGGAGAGCTTCCGCGCGCAGGGCGGGGAAATTTATCTGAAGGACGGGAAGGCGGCGGGGTGACAAATATTCCTTCTCCCCTTCGGGGAGAAGGTTAGGATGAGGGGGCGGCCGCTAGGCCGGACAAGCTCTGCAATGTGAGCAGGCTGTCGGCTTGCGGCCGCCCCCTCACCCCTTACCCTCTCCCCGGAGGGGAGAGGGGGAAAGTCTGCGCGCGCTCCGCCTCGCGGGCATCCTCGATGTAGGGCGCCCGCATGGGGCGGAGGACGAACAGGGCCAGGAAGGCCGCAATGGCGTTCAGCACTGCGGCGGCGATGAACACCATGTGCCAGCCGCCGGCCATGTCGGCGATGACGTTGGCGAAGGGCACCAGAAGCGCCGCCGTGCCCTTGGCGGTGTAGAGCAGGCCGGCGTTCGTGGCCGCGTAGCGGGAGCCGAAGGTGTCGGCGCAGCAGGCCGGGAACAGGCTGTAGATCTCGCCCCAGGCGAAGAACACCAACCCAGTCAGGAGAACGAAAGCCACCGGATGGTGGCCGTACTGGCTGAGCGCCAGGATGCCCAAGGCCTCCAGGGAAAAGGCGATGAACATCGTGTTCTCGCGCCCGATCCGGTCGGACACCCAGCCGAAGAAGGGGCGGGTGACGCCGTTCAGCACGCGGTCGATGGACAGGGCGAAGGTCAGGGCCGGCAGGGTCAGGCCCATCAGGCTGACCGGGGTCTGCGCCAGCCCGAAATCCTCCGCGATGGGGCCGAGCTGCGCGGTGGCCATAAGCCCGCCGCCCGCGACCATGACGAACATCGCGTACATGACCCAGAAGACCGGCTTGCGCACCACCTCGTCGGCGCGGTACTGGCGCTGTGTCGGCACCGGCACGACACCTCGGCTGAACAGGGGCTGCGCGGGCGGCTCGACCAGCAGCCAGCCGAGCGCGAACACCACCAAGCCTTGGGCGAGGCCGAAAGCGAGGAAGGTGGCCTCGTAGCCCGACCCCTCGATCATCATGGCGATCGGAACGACCGTCAGGGCGGACCCGGCTCCGAAGCCCGCCGCCGTGATGCCGGCGGCGAGGCCGCGCCGGTCGGGGAACCATTTCAGCGCGTTGCCCACGCAGGTGCCGTAGACCGCCCCCGCCCCGATGCCGCCGATTGCCGCCGCGAGATAGAGCATCGCCAGTGAATCCGCGACGGAATTCAGTGCCCAGGATGCCGCGCATAGCACGGACCCGACCAGGACGACGACCCGCGGACCGAAGCGGTCCACGAACCAGCCCTCGACCGGGACCAGCCAGGTTTCCATGACGATGAAGATGGTGAAGGCGATCTGGATGGCGGCCCGGCCCCAGCCATGCTTGGCGTCCATGGGCTCGACGAACAACGTCCATCCGTACTGAAGATTGGCGATCATCGACATGCAGATGACGCCGGCAAGCAGCTGCATCCACCGACCGCCGAAGGGCGGCACGGTCCGCGCACCGACTTGGCGCATATGGGCTCCTCCCGGAAAACCGCTATCGTTCGCTTGTTGCCTGGCGCGTGCGGACCGTTTGGTGGTTTCCGCTTCGCTTTTCCTTGGAACACGGGCGCTTGGCATGCCAAGCGCCCGTGTTCCTGGTGCCTTGAATGCGAGTGTGACGGACAATTGGTTGGACGATCAACCAAATTTGTCGGACAGCGGGGTGGGCCTTCGGTATGTGACCAAAGGCCTACGGGGGGGACGGGATGGGGTCAGAGCACCAGGACGGCGCGGAAATCGTTGACGTTGGTCAGGGTCGGGCCGGTCACCAGCAGATCGTCCAGCGCCTGGAAAAAGCTGTAGCCATCGTTGTCCGCCAGCCGCTCCTTGGCGCTCACGCCCAGCGCCGCGGCGCGGCTCAGCGTGTCGGGGGAGAGCAGGGCGCCCGCGTTGTCTTCCGTCCCGTCGATGCCGTCCGTGTCGGCGGCCAAAGCGTGGACGTTTGGCAGCCCGTCCAGGGCGACGGTGAGGGCCAGCAGGAATTCGGCGTTGCGCCCGCCGCGGCCCTGGCCGCGCACGGTCACGGTGGTCTCCCCGCCGGACAGCAGGACGCAGGGCTTGGGGGCCGGCTGGCCATGGCCGGCGACCTGCCGGACGATGCCGGCGTGGACGAGCGCCACCTCGCGCGACTCGCCTTCCAGCGCGTTGCCCAGGATCACGGGCGTGATGCCGGCCCGGCGCGCGACCTCCGCGGCGCGTTCCAGCGCCATCTGGGGTGTGGCGACCAGCACGGTGCTGGTGCGGGCCAGGCGCGGGTCGCCGGGCTTCGGGCTCTCGTCCCGGCCGGCGAGCAGATGGTCCATCACCGCCTTCGGCGGGTCGATGCGGTACTTTTCCAGCACGCCCAGCGCGTCGGCGTAGCTGGTCGGGTCCGGTACGGTGGGGCCGGATGCGATGACCGACAGGTCGTCGCCCGGAACGTCGGAGATGACCAGCGACACCACCCGCGCCTGCGTGGCCGCGGCCAGCCGCCCGCCCTTGATGGCGGACAGGTGCTTGCGGACGCAGTTCATCTCCGTGATGTTGGCGCCGGAGCGCAGCAGGGCCTTCGACACCGCCTGCTTGTCCGCCATGGTGATGCCGGGGGCGGGCAGGGCCAGCAGCGCCGAGCCGCCGCCGGAAATCAGGCACAGCATCAGGTCGTCCGGGCCGAGGCCGCCGGCGATCTCAAGGATGCGCCGTGCCGCGTTCTCCCCCGCCGCATCCGGCACGGGGTGGGAGGCCTCCACCACCGCGATCCGCTCGCACGGCACATGGTGGCCGTAGCGCGTGACGACGAGGCCGGAAAGCGGGCCGGACCAGTGGTCCTCAACCGCCTTCGCCATGGATGCCGCGGCCTTGCCGGCCCCGACCACCACCGTACGGCCCTTGGGCGGCGCCGGCAGGTGCGGCGGCACGCACAGCGCCGGCTGCGCCGACGCCACGGCGGCCTTGAACATCTCCGTCAGCAGGGTGCGGGGGGGTGTGGTGGTCATGGTCGTGGTGGCCTGGAGAAAAAATGTCGCGTTGAGGCCCCCGACCCCGACCCTCCCCCGCTGGGCGGGGGAGGGAGATGGGCTTGCGGGGAGAGCGGCGGCACTTCCCTCCCCCGCCCAGCGGGGGAGGGTTAGGGTGGGGGCTTCAATGCGTACACGCAGCCCCGTCCCTCACTCACCCCCCACAGACGGGAGAGGGGCTTCGATGCTTACTCCGCGGCTTCGGCGACGCGGTGGTTCTGCCCGACCTCGTGGCCGGCGAGCAGTTCCAGCGCGCGGACCATGGCGGAATGGTCCCAGGCCTTGCCGCCGTTGGCGGCGCAGGCGTTGAACAGCTCCTGCGCGGTGGCCGTGTTCGGCAGCGAGAGGCCAAGGGCGCGGGCGCCGCTGAGCGCGAGGTTCAGGTCCTTCTGGTGAAGCTCGATGCGGAAGCCCGGATCGAAGGTGCGCTTCACCATGCGGTCGCCATGCACCTCCAGCACGCGGGAGGAGGCGAATCCGCCCATCAGAGCCTGCCGCACCTTGGCCGGATCGGCACCGGCCTTGGAGGCGAACAGCAGGGCTTCCGCCACCGCCTCGATGTTCAGGGCGACGATGATCTGGTTGGCGACCTTGGTGGTCTGCCCGTCGCCGTTGCCGCCGACCAGCGTGATGTTCTTGCCCATCAGCTCGAAGAGGGGCTTCACCGTCTCGAAGGCCTTGTCCGGGCCGCCGACCATGATGGTCAGCGAGGCGGCCTTCGCGCCGACCTCGCCGCCCGACACGGGCGCGTCCAGGTAATCGCAGCCCAGCTCGTTGATCCGTTTGGCGAAGGCCTTGGTCTCGATGGGAGAGATGGACGACATGTCCACCACGATCTTGCCGGGTTTCAGCCCTTCGGCCACGCCATTGGCGCCGAACAGGGCGGCTGCCACATGGGGCGTGTCGGGGACCATGGTGATGATGACGTCCGACTTCTCGGCAACCTCGCGGCTCGACCCGCAGGCCTTGGCGCCCTTGGCGATCAGGTCCTGGGGGGCCGGGTTGATGTCGTAGACGTGCAGGGTGTGTCCGGCGTCGACCAGATGGGCGGCCATGGGGCGCCCCATGATGCCGAGACCGATGAATCCAACGTTCATGGCTGATTTCCTCGTTTTTCTTTCAGGCGGATGATTCAGGCGGCGACGGAATCGGTGCGTTCGGCGGCGCGCATCCAACCCAGGCCTTCGCTGGTGCCGCGGGCCGGCTTGTATTCGCAGCCGACCCAGCCCTCGTAGCCCATCTTGTCGAGGGCGGCGAAGACGAACGGGTAGTTGATCTCACCCGTGCCGGGCTCGTTGCGGCCCGGATTGTCGGCGATCTGGACGTGCGCGATCTTCGGCAGCAAGCGCTGCATCGTCGGCACGAGGTCACCTTCCATGATCTGCATGTGGTAGACGTCGTACTGGATGTAGAGGTTGTCGGAGCCGACCGCCTCCAGCAGCTTTTCCGCCTGCGCGGTGGTGTTCAGGAAAAATCCCGGAATGTCGCGGGTGTTGATCGGCTCCACCAGGAAGCGGATCTCGGCGTCCTTCAGGGCCTTGGCGGCAAAGGTCAGGTTGTCGACCAACGTGCGCTCCAGCTTGTCCGGCGACACGCCGGCCGGCGCCTTGCCGGACAGGCAGTTCAGCCGCGTGCAGCCCAGCGCCTTGGCATACTCGATGGCCTTGCCGACGCCGTCCTGGAACTCGCCCACGCGGTCCGGCAGGATGGCGATGCCGCGCTCGCCCGCGTCCCAGTCGCCGGCCGGCAGGTTGTGAAGCACCTGGACGAGGCGGTTGCGCTCC
>JAEZPL010000039.1 GCA_023413605.1 Pseudomonadota bacterium | reverse complement strand
AGCTGAAGTTCGGCATGAACTTCCTGATGAACATCCTGCACCATTCGGGGGTCGCGGTGGTGCTCGGCGTCGGGGGCTGGTATGCCGTCGAGGGGCTGATCGACGTGGGGGCGGTCGTGGCCTGCATTTCGGGCCTCGCCAAGATCGCCGATCCCTGGGGCGACCTGATCAACTGGTATCGCGAGGCGGCGATCAGCGGCGTGAAATACCGCCTGATCGCCACGGCCGCTCAGCAGATCGGTTCCGCCATACCCGTTGCAGACCACCCGGCGCGCCGCGCCGCCCCGTGACAGGGCGGCGCCCTTCCGGATTTTCCCCCCATACCCGGTTACGCCGACGCGAGGGCACGCAACTCGGCAAGGCGGGCGGTGGCCAGCGGGATGCCGTCACGCAGAGTCCTGGCCCGACGGACGTAGCGCCGGTCGCCCGGCATGCGCTCCTGCCCCGCGTCCCGCACGCAGTCGACCAGGGCGGCGACGCGCGAGGCGAAGGCGTTGTTGCCGCCGCGCTCCGGGTCGATGACGATCAGAAGCTGGCCCGTGCACGGAGTCTCAGCGCCGGGATGGGCCGACCAGTCCACCTCGTGCGAGTACTGGCCGCCGGTCAGCGCCGCCGCCAGCACCTCGATCATGAAGGCGATGGACGCGCCCTTGTGGCCGCCGAAGGGCAGCAGCGCCCCACCTTCCAGCACCGCCTTCGGGTCGGTGGTCGGCTGGCCGTCGCGGTCGACGCCGGAACCCGGCGGCAGGCTCCGCCCCTCACGCGCCGCGATGCGCACGTCGCCGTTCGCCATGGAACTGGCGGCCTGATCGAACACCACCGGCTCGCCGCCCGCGCGGGGGGCGGCAAAGGCCATGGGGTTGGTCCCGAACACGGCGGACCGGCCGGCGTGGGGAACGACACAGGCAAAGCTGTTGACGAAGGACAGGGCGACCAGCCCCTCGCGCGCGAAAGGCTCCACGTCCGGCCACAGCGCGCTGAAGTGGTGCGAATTGCGGATGGCCAGCAGCGCGATCCCGTTGGCGCGCACCTTGTTCAGCAGTTGGTCGCGCGCGGCGAGGAAGGCCGGCTGGGCGAAGCCGTTGGCGGCGTCAACGCGCAGGTAGGACGGCCCGAAATCTTCCACCCGCGGCTCCGCCCGCCCGTCGACCCAGCCGCTTTTCAGCGTCGAGACGTAGCCGGGGATGCGGAACACGCCGTGGCTGAACGAGCCGTCGCGCTCGCAGCCCGCGCAGTTCTCGGCCAGGATCGCGGCGACGTGCTCCGAAGTGCCGTGGCGCAGGAAGATGCCTCTCAGCAAGGCCACCAGTTCGTCGTAGCGGATCAGGGTCTCTTCGGCCGGTGCGGCGGCGCTGCTCGGTTCGCTCATGACTTTGCGTGGTTCCTCCAATTGGGACGGGAATCGTTCGCCCATCGCGGACCGCAATGCAAGCGCCCGCCGGTTGCGCGGCTTCGCAAAACGGGACTGGAAACGTGTTCGCAGCCCCGTTCGGCCATTTCCCCTCATCCAACCCGGCCAAGGCACGCAGATAAACAAAATACGCATGTATATATTTGGACCACACCCGTTTAATTTCCACGGGATGGCTCCCATTCGCAAAAGCGCCGTGCTAGGGTCTTGCGGAATCGGTTGGAGGGATACCACCATCCTTTTCGGCACAGGCAGGACAGTCGCGTCATGAACCACATCGTCGCTCCGCAGGAGAACACCGAACGCCTGGAATCCGGACTCTCGGACAGCGTCGACACGATGTGGGCGATGCTGCGCGAGGAGGCGGAGCGCGTCGTGGTGAAGGAGCCGTGGCTGCGTCCCTTCATCGACACCGCCGTGCTGCTGCACCGGGACTTCCCCTCCGCACTGGGCAGCCTTCTCGCCCGCAAGCTGGGCGATTCCTACATTTCGGCGGACCAGTTGGCGGACCTCGTGCGCACGGCCGTCGCGGACGCCCCATGCATCGTGGACGAGGCCTGCTCCGACCTTCAGGCCATCTGCACGCGCGACCCGGCGGCGGACAACTGCCTGACGCCATTCCTCTACTACAAGGGTTTCCACGCCCTGGAATGGCACCGCGTCGGCCATTGGCTGTGGCGGCACGACCGCCGCGACCTCGCCCACTTCCTGCAAAGCCGCGTGTCGGAGGTGTTCGCGGTGGACATCCACCCGGCGGTGCCGGTCGGGCGCGGCGTGTTCATCGACCACGGAACGGGCGTGGTGATCGGCGAAACCGCCGTGGTCGGCAACGACGTATCGATCCTTCAGGAGGTCACGCTGGGCGGCACGGGCAAGGAGCACGGCGACCGCCACCCGAAGGTGCGCGACGGCGTTCTTCTGTCGGCGGGCGCCAAGATCCTGGGCAACATCGAGATCGGCAGCCGCGCCAAGGTCGGCGCCGGCAGCGTCGTGTTGAAGGACGTGCCGCCCTGCGCCACGGTCGCGGGCGTTCCGGCCCGCGTCGTCGGCTGGTGCCGCGACACCGTGCCGGCCCTGGCCATGGACCAGAGCCTTCCGGAGCCCGAATACCACATCTGATTGGGTTTACGTGGCTGAGGATATGGGCCGGGCCGCTTCCGAGACCGCGGCCTTGCGCACCGGCAGCCCGACCTTGCGGAGGGCCGCGATGATGCGGTCGCCGTGGGCCTCGTCCTCGACCTCGATCAGCAATTCGACTTCGGCCGACTTGACGGAAAAGGCGCCGAACAGGCGCTGGTGCTGAACCTCGACGATGTTGCCGCCGCATTCGGCGACGATCCGCGTCACCTGGGCGAGCGCGCCGGGCTGGTCGGCCACGTCGATTTCCAGGTTCAGCAGGCGGCCGTCGCGGGCGAAGCCGCGCATCAGCACGTTGGCCAGTGTGCGCGTGTCGATGTTGCCTCCGGACACGATCAGCCCGACCCGATTGCCGCGAAACCGCTCCGGATGGGTCAGCAGGGCGGCAAGGCCTGCGGCGCCCGCCCCTTCCGACACGGTCTTTTCCACCTCGATCAGCATGGCGATGGCGCGCTCGATCACCGCTTCGGGCACCAGCACCACGTCGCAGCCGTGCTGCTT
>JAEZPL010000703.1 GCA_023413605.1 Pseudomonadota bacterium | reverse complement strand
AGGAGGCCGCCGGCAGCGCGCTTCCCGGTACCCTTGTTGTTGACGAGGACGAGATCGTGGAAAAGGAAGTTGTGAGCGGCATCGCCTACAGCCGCGACGAGGCGAAGATCACCCTCATCGGCGTCGCAGACCGTCCGGGCGTGGCGGCCAGCATCTTCGGCCCGCTGACCGACGCCGCCGTCAACGTGGACATGATCGTGCAGAACGTGTCCGAGGACGGCAAGTCCACCGACATGACCTTCACCGTCGGCAAGGCCGACATCGCCCGCGCCGTCAAGGTGCTGGAGGAGGCGAAGGCCGAGCTGAACTACCAGCGCATCGTGTCCGACGCCAACGTCGTGAAGGTGTCGGTGATCGGCGTCGGCATGCGCAGCCATGCGGGCGTCGCGCAGCGCATGTTCAAGGCGCTGGCCGACAAGGGCATCAACATCCAGGTCATCTCCACCTCCGAGATCAAGATTTCGGTCCTGATCGCCGAGGAGTATGCGGAACTGGCGCTGCGCGCGCTGCACACCGCCTACGGCCTGGACGCGGCCTGATCGATTGGGACGGGAGGGAGAGCCGGCCATGACCGACGCCAAGTCCGACATCCGTTGCGACGGGGCGGCGCGGGCGCGGCTCGACCTGCTGTGGGCGCGGGGGCGCGCCTTCCTCGGCACGCGCACCGCCGTGATGGGCGGCGCGATGAGCTGGGTGTCGGAACGCCACCTCGTGTCCGCCATATCGAACGCCGGTGGCTTCGGCGTCGTCGCCTGCGGGTCGATGGCGCCGGACCTCCTGGCGGCGGAGATCGCCGGCACCAAGGCGCTGACCGACCAGCCCTTCGGCGTGAACCTCATCAACATGCACCCCGACCTGGACCGGCTGATCGACGTTTGCCGGGAACAGGGGGTGAGCCACGTCGTCATCGCGGGCGGCTTCCCGTCGGGTGCGACGATCAAGCGCATCAAGGACGGCGGCGCCAGGGCCATGGCCTTCGCCCCGACGCTGGTCAGCGGCAGGCGGCTGGTGAAGCTGGGCATCGACGCCCTGGTGATCGAGGGCACGGAGGCCGGCGGTCACATCGGTCCCGTCTCCACCACCGTGCTGGCGCAGGAAATCCTGCCGGACCTGCGCGAGGTGCCCGTCTTCGTGGCCGGCGGCATCGGCCGCGGCGAGGCCATCCTGTCCTACCTGGAGCAGGGCGCGGCCGGCGTGCAGATCGGCACGCGCTTCGTCTGCGCCGCCGAATCCATCGCGCACCCGCGCTTCAAGCAGGCCTTCATCCGGGCCTCGGCCCGCGACGCCCAGCCGTCCGTGCAGATCGACCCGCGCTTTCCGGTGATCCCCGTCCGCGCGCTGGCGAACGCCGGCTCAAAGCGTTTCATGGAGTTGCAGCGGGAGGTCATCGTCCGGGTGGACCGCGGCGAGATGACCCGCGACGAAGGCATTCTGGAGATCGAGCATTTCTGGGCCGGCGCGCTGCGCCGCGCGGTCATCGACGGCGACACCGAAAGCGGGTCCCTGATGGCCGGCCAGAGCGTCGGGCTCGTCACCAAGGAGCAGCCGGTGGCCGAGATCATCGCCGACCTGATCGCCCAGGCGGAATCGGCGCTGGCACGGCGCTGGGGCACCCCATCCATCATCGGCCAACCGGCCGAACTCGGAGCGGCATGACATGAGCAACGCCGTGGGTGAAGCCCCTGCTGGCAACCCCGGCTTTGACGGCGCGGCGGCGCGCCGGCTTCTTGCGCGGCTTCGCGACGTCATGGCCGGGTCGGGCTCCGGGCAGGAGCGGCTCGACAAGATCGTCACGCTGATCGGGATGGAGATGGGGGCGGACGTCTGCTCCTGCTACGTCATGCGCGCGGGCGAGGTGCTGGAGCTGTTCTCCACCGTCGGCCTGAACCAGACCGCCGTCCACAACACGCGCCTGCGCGTCGGCGAAGGCATCGTCGGTGACATCGCCGGCCATGCGCGGCCCATCGCGCTGGACAACGCGCCGTCCCACCCCAGCTTCGTCTACCGTCCGGAAACCGGCGAGGATCCCTTCCTGTCGCTGGCCGGCGTGCCGATCCTGCGCGGCGGCAAGGTGCGCGGCGTGTTGGTCATCCAGCACAAGGACCGCCGGCGCTACACCGAGGAGGAGGTCGAAACCCTCCAGACCATCGCCATGGTGGTCGCCGAACTGGTGGCCCAGGGCGAACTGGTCAACCCGCAGGAGGTCTCCTCCACCGGCGATCCGGCGCTGCTGCCGGCGCGCCTGTCCGGCACGGCGCTGACCGGCGGCCTGTCCATGGGCCTTGCGGTGATCCACCGGCCGCAGCTGACCATCCGCCAGATGGTCGCGGAGGATGCGGAGAGCGAGCTGCTGCGGCTGAACGCCGCCATCGCCACGATGCACAGCGCCATCGACGACCTGCTGGCGGCGGCGGCGCTGGCCGGATTGGGCGAGCCGAAGGACATCCTGGAAACCTACCGCATGTTCGCGGAGGACCGCGGCTGGCTTTCGCGCATCCGCGAGGCGATCCGCATGGGGCTGACGGCGGAGGCAGCGGTGCAGCAGGTGCAGAACGACACCCGCGCCCGCATGAGCCACCTGACGGATCCCTACATCCGCGAACGGCTGCTCGACCTGGAAGACCTGACCAACCGGCTGCTCCAGCATCTGGCGGGCCGCAAGTCGGAGGCCGACGGCGGCACGCTGCCGGACGACATCATCCTGGTGGCACGCTCCATGGGGCCGGCGGAGCTGCTGGACTACGACCAGCGCCGCCTGCGCGGGGTGGTGCTGGAGGAAGGGTCGCCGTCCAGCCACGTCTGCATCGTCGCGCGGGCGCTGAACATTCCGGTCGTCCAGGCCAACGACGCGCTGAACCGCATCGAACCGTTGGATCCCGTCATCGTGGACGGCGACCACGGGCAGATTTTCGTGCGCCCGGCCGAAGACATCCAGATGGCCTTCGCCGACAGCGTCGACCTGCGCACCCGCAAGGAGCAGATGTACGCGGAAATCCGCGCGCTGCCTTCGGTGACGCGCGACGGCGTGCCGATCTCCATCCAGCTGAACTGCGGCCTGCTGATCGACCTGCCGCACCTGCATGCCAGCGGCGCGGAGGGCATCGGGCTCTACCGCACCGAAATTCCCTTCATGGTGCGCTCCTCCTACCCGGACGTGAAGGCGCAGACCGACCTGTACGCCCGCATCCTGAACGAGACCGGCGACAAGCCGGTGGTCTTCCGCACGCTCGACGTCGGCGGCGACAAGATGCTGCCCTACATCGCGGCGGGGGAGGAGGAGAACCCGGCGCTCGGCTGGCGGGCGATCCGCATCGGGCTTGACCATCCGTCGCTGCTGCGCCAGCAACTCCGCTCGCTGCTGCGGGCGGCGGCAGGCCGGCCGCTGTCGGTGATGTTCCCGATGATCGCCGAGGTCGCCGAGTTCGATGCGGCCAAGCGTCTGCTCGACCTGGAGTTGAAGCGCCTGGAGGCCCAGGGCGGCGAACCGCCCAGCCGCCTGCGCGTCGGCACGATGATCGAGGTGCCGTCCCTGCTGTGGCAGCTGCCGTCCCTGCTGCCGCGCGTGGACTTCCTGTCGGTCGGCTCCAACGACCTGACGCAGTACATCTTCGCCGCCGACCGCGGCAACCCGCGCACCGCCAGCCGCTACGACCCGTTGTCCCCGGCCATGATGTGCGTCCTGCGACGTCTGGTTGAGGCCTGCGGCGACGCCGGCGTGTCCCTCAGCATCTGCGGCGAGATGGCCGGCCGGCCGCTGGACGCCATGGCCCTGATCGGCATCGGCTTCCGCACCCTGTCGATGTCGCCGCCTTCCGTCGGGCCGGTCAAGACCATGCTGCGTTCGCTGGACGTGGCGGCGCTGCGCCAGTACATGGCCGGCCTGTACCAGAAGGGCGACCACAGCCTGCGCGACAAGCTGCGCAGCTTCGCCAAGGACCACGGCGTGCTCATCTGATCGCGCCGTTATTCATACGGCCTCATTCGCCAGCCGGGCTGCGGCCGCACGTGCGGCCGGGCCAGCAGTCGGGGGCCTGTTTCCTCCCTCGAAATCGATCGTACAAGCGACGTTTTGTTACAACGGCTCGGCCGATTGGCGTATACAACGTCGCTGCATTGCGGTCATTCCTGGTTGCGTCGGCATGGGGGCTGGCGTACCCATGCGGGGATGCAACCGCCTGGTTCCCGGAGCGACGGTACGGCTGACATGATGGGCAAGCGCAAGGTCTTCGACACTCTCGATGCGGCGGCCAACGCCGGGGCCAATCCGGTTGGTCCCAGCGTGTCCGACACCTTGCGCGAAACGCGCGAGAGCCTCGGCTACGACCTGCGCGAGGTCGCGACGATGCTGCGCATCCGCTACCCCTACTTGCAGGCCATCGAGTCCGGCCGGTTCGACGAGCTGCCCGGCTCCACCTACGCCGCCGGCTTCCTGCGCTCCTACGCCGAATGCCTGGGGCTCGACCCCGAGGCGATCATCGCCCGCTACAAGGAAGAGGCGTCGGGCAAGGCCCGCAGCCAGCAGTACTACCTGCCCACCCCGGTGCCGGAAGGCCGCATTCCCGGCGGCACGGTGTTGCTGGGCACGCTGGTGCTGGCGGGCATCGTTTACGGCGGCTGGTACTATCTGTCGGCGACGGACCGCTCCATGGTGGATCTGGTCCCGGCGCTGCCGGACCGGCTGGTGTCGCTGCTCGACGGGCTGCCGCTCAACAACGGCCAGCAGGCGCAGCCGCAGCCGCAGCCGGCCTCGCCCGACTCGGCCGTTCCGGTTCCGAACATGACGGCGGAGGCGCCGGCTGCACCTGCACCTGCGGCGGCGACGGGCGGTGGTTCGACCGTAACTCCTGCGCCGGCCCCCGCGCCCGTTGCGTCCACCCCGGCCCCCGCGACCGCTCCGGCTGCTCCCGCCGCTCCGCCTGCGGCGCCGCCCGCACCGGCTCCCGTGGCGTCTGCTCCAACGGCAACGGCGACCACGCCCGCTCCCACCGGAACCCCCGCTCCTGGAGCGCCCGCCGCTCCGGCGGCCAAGCCGGCGGCGACGCCCGCGGCTCCGGCCGGCATGGTCAGCGTGCCGCCTCCGCCGTCCGAGGACGACGAGGGGGAGGCGACCACGCAGGAACCGACGCCTCTGTCGCCGGGCGCACCC
>JAEZPL010000698.1 GCA_023413605.1 Pseudomonadota bacterium | reverse complement strand
AGTCCCACCTGATCAACCGCATGGCGGAAGCGGCGGGCACGCCCATCGTGGCGCTGCACGACACCGACATCGTGGTCGACCCGGTGCAGTACGCGCTGGCCCGCGACGCCGTGCGTCAAGGGGCGGCGCTGGCCTTCCCCTACAACGGTTTGTTCTTCTGGGTCCTGGGGCGGGAGGTGCACCGCTTCGGCCACACGCTGTCGGCGGCGCCGCTGAACGCGCTGTGCCCGCGCTTTCCGCTGATGCACCGCAATTCGCCGGGCGGCGGCGCCTTCTTCGACCGCGCGACCCTGCTGGAGGCCGGCGGCTACAACGAGAATTTCGTCTCCTGGGGCTATGAGGACGACGAGATCGTGGAGCGGATGCGCCGGCTGGATCTGCGGGTGGAGCGCGTCCCCGGGCCGCTGTACCACCTGGAGCACGCGCGGCCCGAGAACTCCACCGACCAGAACCCCTTCATCGCCGCCAACTTGGCGGAGGTGGAACGCGTCCGCGCGCTGGACGCGGCGGCGCTGCGCGCCGACATCGCCGCCGGCCGCCTGCGCCGCCCGCTGTTCTCCAGCGCGGGCTGAAGGCTCATTTCGCGCTTTTGGCCTCGAACTGGTCGAAGGCCTCGGTCGCCAGGGCGGCGTACATCACGGACGGGCCGGCGCCCATGTAGATCGCCATGCCCAGCGTTTCCATCACCTCCTCCCGCGTGGCGCCGTGCTGGACGGCGGCCTGCGCGTGGAAGGCGATGCAGGCGTCGCAGCGGGTGGCCACGCCGATGGCCAGCGCGATCAGCTCCTTCGTCTTGGTGTCGAGCGCCTTGGCCTCCAGCGCCGCCTTGGCGATGGATGAAAAACCCTTCATCACGTCCGGCGCGCCCCCGCGCAGGTCGCGCACCGCACCGGACATGTCCGTCGCCATCTGCGGCCAATCCTTCACCATGATCCACACTCCATAAAATTAGATTTTGCTAATGTAGAGGAACCGTAACGCCTTGCAAAGGGCGATGCGGAGCAACCCTGCCCCGCGGGGTGTTTTGGACATGACGCTTGTTGTTGATCCTCCCCACCGCCCCCAACCGTCCCCAGCCCGCCCATGCCAGCGCGCCCCGTTTCCATCACCGCCGCCAAGGCGCCCTTCGCCATCGCCGAGGCGTTCCGGCGCCTGCGCCAGGCCGTGGCCGATCTGCCCAAGGCGGCCATGTTCGCGCTGCGCGACCGTGGATTCGGCAGCCCGTTCGAGCAGTTGGTGGGCAGCCTGATCTCCGCCCGCACCCGCGACGAGACGACCATCGTCGTCTGCGAGCGCCTGTTCGCCGTGGCCCGCACGCCGCAACAGATGGCCGCCCTGCCTGAGGCGGAGTTGGTGCGCCTGCTGAACGGCGCGACCTTTCCGGAGCCGAAGGCGCGCGACATCCTGGCCCTGTCCCAGCGCATCCTGGCGGAGCACGGCGGCGAGGTGCCCGACACGCCGGACCGGCTGATGGCCTTCCGCGGGGTCGGCCCAAAGATCGCGGCGCTGACGCTGGCCGTCGGCTTCGGCATCCCGGCCGTGGCGGTGGACGTGCACGTTCACCGCATCGTCAACCGCTGGGGCTATGTCGCCGCCCCGACGCCGGAACGCACCATGGTCGCCCTGATGGAGGTGCTGCCCCGCCAATACTGGGTGGAGATCAACGAGCGGCTGGTGCCCTTCGGCAAATGGGTCTGCACGGGGGAACGCCCGCGCTGCTCGACCTGCCTGCTGCTGTCCATGTGCCGGCAGGTGGGCGTGACCACGCACCGATGAACGTTGGGGCTGATCGATGGGTCTAAGGATGGGGCTGAAGCATGGCGCTGGGTTGACGCAGATCATCGCGCCCGCGCGCGGGAAACGCTCCCTTTCGCCGGTCATTCCGGCTCAAGAGACCAAGCGATGATCGTTTATGCCCTGCGCTGCGCCTGCAGCCACGAATTCGACCAGTGGTTCGAGAACATGGCCGACTACGACGCCAAGAAGGCCTCGGGACTGAACTGCCCGTCCTGCGGCGGGACCGAGGTGTCGAAGGCGATCATGGCCCCGCGCGTCGGCAAGGTCCAGCCCGCCGCCGCGCCGATGCACCCCTGCAACCCGACCGGCTGCGCCAATTCCATGTGCCCGATGGCGCAGATGGCCTGATACGGACGGCGCCTGAAGGCGTCGTCCATATCACCCTCCCGATCAATGCCTTGGCATTGATCGGGAGGGTTCGACGGTCGGCGGGCACTGGACGTGGTCATCCGCGACCGTATGCTACGGTCCTTTTACCGCCGGTCCTTTACCGCCTTCCGCGCCCGCCGCTGGTCAACGGCGGCAGGGTGCCGGTGGTCAGCTCCTCGCGACGCTTGCCGCCGAAGGTCGGCTCGCGGCGGATGTCGCGGGGCGCGTCGTCGCGCGGCGCGCTCTTCGGGGCCGAGGCCCGGCCGCTGCGCCACCAGGCGAAGCCGATGCCGAGCAGGGTCAGGCCGAGCACGCTCATCACCGCATAGCGCAGGCCGTTGGTCGCCCAGTTCGGCAGAATGGATCCGTTGCCGGCCGGCGGCTCCGTCACCGGAACCGGCTGGCCCGAGGGCGTGGTGGCGGACACGCTGGCGCGCGGCGCCGCCTGGGGCACCGGCCCCTGGGAAGCCGCTCCGGAGGAGGCCATACCGGACGACGGGCTGCCGGACGGCGCGCCGCCGAACGACGGGCTGCTGGAATGGCTGCCGCTCGCGGGCGGGCCGGCGCTGAACTGGGCGCCACCGCCGAAATCGCCGGTGCCGCCGTCGATCCGCTGGGTGGGGGCGGCGCGCGGCACGACCTCCCGTTGCGGCTCGCGCGGGGCCTGCCCCGGCCCGCCGCCGCCGATCTTCTGTTGGGCGAGGTTGCCCACGGTCGGCGCGGCCTTGCCC
>JAEZPL010000640.1 GCA_023413605.1 Pseudomonadota bacterium | reverse complement strand
GACCGGGATGGGCGCCGGGGTGATCGCCTTCGACTTGTTGTTCACCGAACCGGATCCTGATTCGGATCGCGATCCTGGCGGAGACGCGGCGTTTGCCGCAGCCATCGCCCGTTCCGGCCGGGTCGTGCTGGCGACGTATGGGGAGTTTGGCGTGGGCGGCGGAGAGCGGCTGGTGCGGCCCGTGCCCGCCCTGGCTACGGCGGCAGCCGCGTTGGGGCACGTCAACCTGTTCCCCGATGCGGCCGGGCGGCCGTCGCGGGAGGCCGTGATCCTGCCGGTGGCGGGCGAGGCGGTCCCGTCGCTGTCCCTGCTGGCGACGCGGATGCGGCTGGGGATCGGGGCGGATGCGGTGCGGGTTGTGGCTGGCCGCGGGATCGACCTCGACGGGCAATGGATCGCCATAGACGGGGCGCTGCGCCTGCCGCTTAACTACCTCGGCCCGTCCGGCACCATCGAGACGGTGCCGCTGGAGGAGGTGTGGAGCGGCCGCCTGGGTGCGGAGCGGGTGCGTGGGCGGGTCGTGCTGGTCGGGGCGGCGGTCACCGGGCTGGGCGACCGCTTCGCCACACCCTTCGACGATGCGCTGCCGGGGGTGGAGCGGCATGGGATGCTGGTGGACACGCTGCTGACCGACCGGCTGCTGCGGCAGGACGACGTGACGCGGCTGGGCGATCTGACGGTAACGGGCGCCGTGGGGGTGGCGGCGTCGGCCTTGGCGCTGTTGCCTCCCGTCGCGGCGCTCGGCGCGCTGGCTGGTCTGGCGCTGGCGGTGGCCGGGGCGGTGCAGGCGGCCTTTGCGGTGGGCGGGATGGTGCTCGGCCTGGCCTTTCCGCTGGCCGCCGTGGTCCTGTCAGGCGGGGCCGTGCTGCTCCAGGCCTTCCGCCGCACGCGGAACGAGGGCCGGCGCATTCGCGAGGCCTTCGCCCAGTACCTGCACCCGGACCTCGTCGCGCGGCTCGCCCGCCATCCCGACGCCCTGCGGCTGGGCGGGGAAGAACGCGTGCTGACCGTGCTGTTCTCCGACATCCGGGGCTTCACCGGCCTGTCGGAACGCCTGCCGCCGGACCGGCTGGTCGGCTTTCTCGGCGCCTATCTGGAGGCGATGACGGCGGAGATCCTCCGCCACGGCGGCTATGTGGACAAATACATCGGCGACGGCATCCTGGCCGTGTTCGGCGCTCCGGTGGAACGACCGGAGCCGGCGCTGGACGCCTGCCGTTGCGCCGTCGCCATGCAGCGAGCCATCGCCGCCGAGGCGGAGCGATGGAGGCGGTTGGGGGTGGAAGACCTGCGCATCGGTGTCGGCATCCACACCGGCCCCATGGTGATCGGCAACGTCGGCGGTGCGGGCCGGCTGAACTACACGGTGCTGGGCGACGCGGTGAACGTCGGCGCCCGGCTGGAATCGGCGACGAAGGAGTTGGGGGCCGGCATCGTAATCTCCGATGCGACGCACCGGCTGGTCGCCGGCCGTCTGGCGAAGGCGGGCATCGCCGCCCGCCCGCTCGGTCCCGTCTCGCTGAAGGGCCGTGACGCCATGGTGGAGGCATGGGCGCTGGCGTCGGAACCTTTTGCGAAATAACGGAAGGCTGGGCGGGCCAAGGGTTTTTCACCACCAAGGCACCAAGACACCAAGCGGAAGGAGTCGGCTGGAATGCGGACCGGAGCCGGAGCGAAAGCAAGCTTTGTAAATCTTGGTGCCTTGGTGTCTTGGTGGTGAAAATTTCCCCTCATACGGCCGGCGCATGAACGCTTCCATGATCGGCCGGCCGTATGACCCTTTCGCACATGGCTGCGCCATGTGCTGCCGGGTTTGAACCGAAGGCCTTCGATGGAAGCCATCAAACGCCTTCGTTATCAGACCACCTCTGCATGGCGGGAGAAGCGGGCTCGGTATTCGGTTGGGGTGATGCCGTACAGCTTCTGGAAGACGCGGCGCAGGGTTTGTTCGTCGCCGAAGCCCGCGTCGGCGGCGATGCGCTTCAGCGGGGCGCCGGTGCGCTCCAGCGCGTTGCAGGCGGCCTCCAGCCGCATCGCCTGCACCGTCCTGGCCGGCGTGCGGCCGAGTTTGGCGACGTAGACACGGGCGAAGGTGCGCGGCGACATGCCGGCCTGCTCGGCCAGCCGTTCGATGCGCAGATCCTCGTGCAGATGGGCGGCGATCCAGGCGTGCAGGTCGTGGAAGGCGCCGTCCGGGGCGCCCTGCGCGGACAGCGGAACGCTGAACTGCGACTGGCCGCCCGGCCGCTTCATGAACACGACGAGCTGCCGTGCCGTGGCGATGGCCAGCGCGTGGCCGAGGTCGGCCTCCACCAGGGCGAGCGTCAGGTCGATGCCGGCGGTGACCCCGGCGGAGGTCCAGACCGGGCCGTCCTTGATGAAAATCGGGTCGGCGTCGACCTGGACGGCGGGATGGCGCTCCTTCAGGCGGGTCGCCCAGTCCCAGTGCGTCGCCGCCCGCCGCCCGTCCAGCAGCCCGGCCGCCGCCAGCAGGAAGGCCCCGGTGCAGACGGAGCAGGGGCGCGGCACCTCCGGCCCCCGGCGGCGCAGCCACGCCACGAGGTCCGGCGGGGTCACCGGCTGGCCGTTCAGCGTGCCGCCGGGGACGATCAGCGTGTCGATGGGCTGGCCGTCCAGCGCCTCCAGGGGTTCCGTCACGATGGGCAGGCCGGGGGAGGTCGTCACCGCCCCGCCCGCGGCCGACAGGATGCGCAGCTCGTAAGGGGTGGGCAGCCCCGCCTCCCGCGCCAGCCGGCCGGCGGTCTGGAAGGCTTGCAGCGGCCCGCTGACGTCGATCAGGTTGACGCCGTCGTAGGTCAGCATGGCGACGCGGGTGGGCGGTCTGGTCAGCATCGTCGGGCCTTACTCCGCAGCTTCGGCGAACGCAGGGGCGCGCCGCGCGGCCATCACCCACCACAGGGTCATCAGGGCGGCCAGCGCCAGCATCGGCAGCACCGTCATGTTCAGCACCGGCCAACCATAGCGCTCCAGCAGCGGCCCCGCCACGAGCGTCGCGGCGGCGGTGACGACGTATCGGATCAGCTCGGCGATGCCCTGGACC
>JAEZPL010000613.1 GCA_023413605.1 Pseudomonadota bacterium | reverse complement strand
TGGCTGCACAGGGTTGCCACCCGCCCGCCGTGCCCATGACTTGAAGACCTTTTACGCCGAGCGGACCTTGTTCAGGAAACCCTGCACCTCGGCGCGCAGATGTTCGGCCTGACGGGCGAGCGTGCGGCTTGCGTCCAGGACCGCGTCGGCGGCGCCGCCGGTCTTGCTGGCGGCGTGGGTCACCTCGGCGATGTGGTGCATCACCTCCTGCGTGCCCTCGGCCGCCTGATTGACGTTCTGGGCGATCTCGCGGGTGGCTAGACCCTGCTGCTCCATCGCGCGGGCGATGTCCGTCACGGTCTGGCTGATGGTGCCGACCGCGTCGGAGATGGTGCGGATGGCGTCCACGGCGCCGGTGGTGGCGGCCTGCATGTCGGCCACCTGGGAGGAAATTTCCTCGGTCGCGCGGGCGGTCTGCCCGGCAAGATTCTTCACCTCCGTCGCCACCACGGCGAAGCCCTTGCCGGCCTCGCCCGCACGCGCCGCCTCGATCGTGGCGTTCAGGGCGAGGAGGTTGGTCTGCTCGGCGATCTCCCCGATCAGGTTCACGACCTGCCCGATGCGCTGGGCGGCCTCGGCCAGTCCTTCCACGAGAGAGTTGGTTTCGTTGGCCTTCCCTGCCGCGCCCAGGGCGGCCTGCGAACTGGCGTTGAGCTGGCGGGAGATCTCGGCGATGGAGGAGGACAGTTCCTCCGCCGCGGCGGCAACGGTCTGGACGTTGGTGGACGCCGCTTCCGACGCCGAGGCGACGGCCGTGGACTTGGCGGTGGTCAGCGCCGCGTCCGACGACATCTCCTGCGCGTCGCGGCCCAGGTTTCCGGCGGACTCGGTCAGCGACTGCACGACGCCCGACACCGCCTGCTCGAACCCCGCGGCGAACTCGTTCATGGTGCGGCGGCGATCGGCGTCGATCTGCCGGCGCATCTCCTCCCGCTCGCCCTCCATGCGCTGCATTTCCTGCGCGTTTTCCTTGAAGACGCGCAACGCGTCGGCCATGGCCCGCAACTCGTCCTTGCGGCCATTGCCGGGAATATCGACCGTGAGATCGCCCTCGGCCAGACGGCCCATGGCACCGGTCATGGCGTGCAGCGGCAGGGTGATGCCGCGGTCGATCCTCCAGGCCATCGCAACGCCGAGCGCCAGCGACACCAGCGCGCCGATGATGATGACGGTGCTGGCGCTGGCACGGCCGTTCTCGCGGTCGTCACGCTGGATGGTGACGAGCTGGGCCACCTGATCGCTGACGGAGTTGGCCGCCTTCGTCATGGCCATGGACGCGCTGCGCTGGTTGTTGACGGCGGACACCAGGGCGGCGAATTCGCCGTCGAAGGCTTGCGCCGCCTCGGTGATGGCGGCGATCAGCGCGCGCCCCTCGGAGTCGACCAGCACGGCCCCGGCCTGCTTGGCAAGATCCAGCATATCCTTCACCGCGGCGGCGACCGCCGTACGGGCGTCGGCGCTGCCGGTCAGCAGAAAGTCCCGCTGGCCCAGCATGGCGGCCTGTGCGCCCTGGATCAGGCGCATCGCGATGCCGCGCAGCAACACGGCCTCGTTCACCTCGCTCTGGGCGAAGCTGGCCGCTTCCTGGAGTGCGGCGGAGACCATCCCCTGGTTTTCCTGCATCTCGTGGGCGAGCTTCTGGATCTGCTGGGCGTGCTGGTCCAGGCCCTGGATGCGGGCCATGGAAATTTCGTCGCCCTCGACGGGGCGGCCCTGGTCGAAAGTGGTGCGGTAGGCGCGCGCCGTGACCACGATCTGTTTGGCGAGTTCCTCGTCGTTGGTGCCGGCCAGATCCCTCTCCACGGTCTCCGCTGTGGACAGCAGGGTGGCGATGGCTTCGCCGGCCGCCTCCACCGTCGCGGGGGACCGGGTGCGCACGAACTCCGCCTGGAGACGGCGGGCCTCCAGCACGGTTTCGATCAGCCGGTCGGCGCGGTCGGAGGTGTCGCGGCTCTGGCGGACGGCGTGCTCCGCGTCCTTCAGGCTGACCATGTTCTGGTCGTAGCGGTCGGACTGCTGCTTGCCGATCTTCTCCGCGATCTCCCTCAGGGCGCGGGCGCGGGTCTCCATGCTCTGGGTGCGGGTGCGCGCTTCCTTGTCCTGGGCGACGAAATTGGCGAAGGAGCCGCGGTAACCGTCGATGCCCGCCAGGATGTCGTCGAGCAGGCGGACGCTGTCGGCATCGTCCAGGGAGTCTTTCGCCCCGCGCGCCTCGGCCCGCAGCTTCTCCAGCATGCCCGGCACGTTTCCGGCCGCCTGCGCGTCGCGTTCGGTGACAAATCGGGCCTCTTCGATGCGCACGGACTTCAAGCGCGCATCCAGCTCCGCCGTGTGCGCGGCGACATCCACGCGGCCGGCGTAGGTCGCCAAGCTGTTCCAGCCGACGAAGGCGACGGCGATGGTCAACAGCAGGACCGTTGCAAATCCAAGCGCGATGCGCTTTCCGATCGTCATGAAAGTCGGGCTCCCCCGCATCTTCCGGCGCCGCTTTTCGAGGCGTCCTGGTAACGTTCCAAACAATTAGACAGAAAAGGGTTAATTTCTGGTTTGATAATCGGGATGTTCCACTCGATGTCAGAAGCGGTCCGGCATCCAGGGGCTTGGGCCGGCGAAAAGCCGCATCGCGCCGGACACGGAACCGTCATCGCCGGCGAGAAGACCAACCTGCCGCAGCAAAGCCGCATCCTTGTGTCCACTGTAGAGCGTGGAAAGCGCGGCGATGCCCAGCGACAGGCCGCCCGACTCGGAGAGGGAGTCCGCCGGATCCACGCGGGCGACCGTGCCCCGCCCGCCCGACACGCGCAGACGGAAGCAGCCGGAATTCGCCGCGAACAGCGGATCGGTCACGTCGAGGCGGAGATTTGCCTCCACATCCCGCGGGTATCCACGGGCGCAAAGGGCGCGTTCGATGTCCACGACGCGCAGCAGCCATTCCTCGCGCGCATCGATGCGGGCGCCGGTTTCCGCCGCCAGCAACGCCAGAGGGTCGTCCGGCCCGCCGCGCCACCGCACCCGGTCCACCTGCGCCCGGTAACTGGCCAGGAACGACAGGGCCAGCCGCGCGGCGCGGCGACTCAGCACGCAATGGTCGGCAACCGCCAGACTGCGCTGACTGGGCGGGGCCACGGCGATGTAGCCCTCGGGCCCGCCCGGCCCGTTCAGCAGATAAAGCTCGGACAATTCGCCGAACGGGCAGAGCGCGAAGCTCCACAGCGCCTCGTTCCGCTCCAGCAGGCCGTTGCCGATGGTCAGCAGGCCGCGGCGCAGCGCCGCCAGCGGTGTCGCGTCCTTTGGATCGGCGCGGGTGATGGTGCCGTCCTGGGGCGGCGGGGCCGTGGCGAGGACCGTGGGCGGCGCGCTCCAGTCCAGTGACACGCCGGCCCGGCCGTAGCCGGCCTTGGCGTAGAGCGGCAGGGTCGCGGGATAGAGGATGGACAGCGCCGCACCGCCCGCGCGCGCCTCGTCCAGCACGGCGCGGACCAGCGCGGTGCCGTGGCCCCGCCCCCGCTCCGCAGGATCGATGGCGACCGCCGCGACGCCCTGCGCCGGAACGGGCCGCCCGCCGAACCACTGGTCCACCGGCCAGACGGCCGCATGGCCGACGAGAGTTCCGCCGGCACCGCGCAGGCCGCGCAGCACCTGCGGCCCGAACAGGTCGATGGCGCGCTCGATCTGCTCGCGCGGGCTGCCGAATCCCTGCCGGACCAGCAAGACACCGGCCTCCCGCTCCTCCGGGAGAAGGGGGCCGTAGGCCCCCTGCCCGACCGTCACGCCTTGGGCTCGTTCAGCGCGCGGGCCTGATCGCGCAGCACGTACTTCTGAATCTTGCCCGTGGAGGTCTTGGGCAGCGCGGTGAAGACCACGGTGCGCGGGCACTTGAAGTGCGCGAGGTGTTCGCGGCAATAGGCGATGACCTCGGCCTCGGTCAGCGACGCGCCATCCTTCAACGTGACGAAGGCGCAGGGCGTCTCGCCCCACTTCTCGTCCGGGCGGGCGACCACCGCGGCCTCGATGATGGACGGATGCTTGTAGAGAACCGATTCGACCTCGATGGTCGAGATGTTCTCGCCGCCGGAGATGATGATGTCCTTCGAGCGGTCCTTCAGTTCGATGTAGCCGTCCGGATGCCAGACGCCCAGGTCGCCGGTGTGGAACCAGCCGCCGGAGAAGGCCTCCTGCGTGGCGCGGGGGTTCTTCAGG
The DNA here is from genome assembly GCA_023413605.1 of Pseudomonadota bacterium. Lineage (GTDB taxonomy): Bacteria > Pseudomonadota > Alphaproteobacteria > Azospirillales > Azospirillaceae > Azospirillum. Next base: position 85 of record JAEZPL010000613.1, on the reverse strand, counting down.
TAACCCTTCATGACGGTGTTGCCGCGCATGAAGATCTCGCCCATCGTCACGCCGTCCTTGCGGGTCGGCTGGAGCGTGTTGGGAT
>JAEZPL010000562.1 GCA_023413605.1 Pseudomonadota bacterium | reverse complement strand
CGCCCGAGGAGACCACGAGCTGCGTCGCCTGACCGTTGGTGTCGAGGATGACGTCTTCGACCTCGCCGATCTTTTCGTTGTCCTTGCCGTAGACGTTCTTGCCCAGGAGTTGGTCGGCGCTGACGAGCTGACCGCCCGCCTGGCTCTGACCCGTCTGGTTCATGTTGGTTGCGGTCGGGCCGCCGGTCGCGGGATTACCCGTGGCCGGGGACGTGCTCTGGGCCATCGCCGTGCCGGTCATCAGCGCCAGGACGGACGCGGCCGCAATGATTTCCCTCCGCATGACTCACTCCTTTCAGCTCTTCGGCGTCTTTTCGATTACGTCGGTGCCTGCAAAGGCAACCTGACAACAGGCGCGGAAAGGGATTGGTCACGCACAAGGTGGAAAAATATTTCGGGCACTCTGGTGCAGGACAGGATTCAGTGCCCCGTAGAACTCAGAATCTGGCCCAGGCCGGTTTGCGCGGCGTGAGCGTCGCGTCGCCGGCCTTCAGGGCGATTCCGTCCTGTTCGGCGCGGGCGACCTCCTCCAGGCGCAGAAGCGCCAAGGCGGCGGCCCCCTGTCCGCTGCGCACCTCCCCGGCGTCGCGGCCGTCCAGAGTCACGGGCGTGCCGGGCGCGGGCAGGGGGCCGTCCACGGCGACCGGGAACAGCTTCTTCTTGATCAGCGCGCGGTACTTGGTGCGCGCGGTCAGCTCTTGCCCCATGTAGCAGCCCTTGTCCCAGGAGATGGCGTTCAGGTCGTCCAGGTCGTTTTCAAGAGGCAGCGATTTTTCCGGAATCAGGTCGCGGCTGCCGTCCGGCACGCCGAGGGCGAGCCGGTGCCGGTCGTATGCCTCCGCATCGCGCGGCTCGAAACCCGCGGCCTCCAGCGCCGCCGCGGCCCCGCTGCGGGGCAGGAAGGCGCGGGCGCCGAGCGCCGGCAGGCGCGGGTCGGTGAAGGCGATGCCGCCCGCGAAGGGCGCGGCGGCGCCGGCCTCTTCGGGCAGGCCGAGACGCGCCAGCGCGTCGCCGCCGAACATGGCGACGGCCACCAGGGCCTCGGCCCGGTCCTCCAGCGTGATCTTGGAGCGCAGCTTGTACATCTTCAGCCGGCGCAGCAGGTCGGCCCTCCGCTCCGCCTCCGGGTCGAGCAGCAGGGCGCCGCCCGATTCGGCGATCCGGAAATCGTGCAGAAACTTGCCCTGCGGCGTCAGGAACAGCGCGTAGGCGGCACGCGCATCGCCGACGCGCAGCACGTCGTTGGACACCAGCCCTTGCAGGAAGGCCGCGCGGTCGTCGCCCCCGACCGCCACAACGCCCCGATCCTCCAGGACTGCATAGCCCGCAGGTTCCACCGCCATCACTCTCGTCTCCCGGCACCTCTGCTCACGCTCCGATAGTTGGGCGAAGGGCGTGGGCGTGGCAAGGGCGGGGGAGGCCGCGCGACTGCATGGCGCGTCCGCGTTTCCGGCGGACGCGCCATGAGATGGCGGCGTCGCCGTTGCGAGCGCCGCCGGTCGGCTATGAGGACGTGGCGTGGATCTCGACGATGTGCACGGATTTCGTCCGGCCGTCGAGAGTCTGGTAGGAGATCGTCTGCCCCTGTGACAGGCCGAGCAGAGCGGCCCCCACCGGGGTCAGGATCGAAATGCCGTCCTGGCGCCGGACGGCCTCCTCGGGTGTGATGAGCGTCGCGGTGTGCCGGGCGCCCTGGTCGTCGGAGAAGGTGACGCGGGAACCGAGCCGGACGAAGGGGGCGTCCTGGCCATCGGCCTTGTCCGCAATGGTGTCCGCCACCGCGGCGCGATCCACCTCGCGTTGCAGGAACTCGATGACCGGCGTCGGCCGGCTGAGGCTGGCAAGAAGGGTGTCGAGGCGTCCAAGATCCTGAAGGGTGATTCGGATCGGCGGCGGATCGCCCAGCAGCGACTTGCGGTTCATGTTCGTGCTCCGTGTTTGGGCTGCCCAAAATGGCGGCCATCTATAGCTGGGAGGTCCGAGGCGCAAATGTCAACCGATGCGTGTCGGAGGCTTTCGGGCGAGGCCGGTTTCCGCCGTGGATCTTTCGTGAGCGTCTGATTAAAGGGCGGGCAGATCGTTCGCCTGTTGACGGCTGGCGCTCCATACGGGCAAGTGTGTTAAGAGGTGGCACGGCGTTGGCAATGCCGTGCACCGTTCACCCCTATTTGGATCCGCGTCCTTGGATTCCGTACCCTTGTCCAACCCTGAGCCGCCCACTCTTCCGCACCGTCTGGAACTGCGCGGCATCACCAAGCGCTTTCCCGGCTGTCTGGCGAACGATTCGGTCGATCTTGTCCTGAAGCCGGGGGAGATCCACGCGCTGCTCGGCGAGAACGGCGCCGGCAAGTCCACGCTGGTGAAGATCATCTACGGCGTGCTGCACGCCGACGCCGGCCACATCCTGTGGCAGGGGGAGGAGGTCACCATCCCCAACCCGGCCGGCGCGCGCCGGCTGGGGATCGGCATGGTGTTCCAGCACTTCTCGCTGTTCGACACGCTGACCGTGGCCGAGAACATTTCTCTCGGGTTGGAAAATCCCGGCCCGATGGACGCACTGTCGCAGCGCATCGCCGAGGTCTCGGAACGATACGGCCTGTCGCTGGATCCGCGCCGCCACGTCCACAACCTGTCGGTCGGCGAGCGGCAGCGGGTGGAGATCGTGCGCTGCCTGCTCCAGGACCCGAAGCTGCTGATCATGGACGAGCCGACCTCCGTCCTGACCCCGCAGGAGGCGACGCGCCTGTTCGAGACGCTGCGCGTGCTGGCGGCGGAGGGCTGCACGATCCTCTACATCAGCCACAAGCTGGAGGAGATCCGCGCGCTCTGCGACACGGCCACGGTGCTGCGCGGCGGCCGGGTGGTCGGCAGCTGCGACCCGCGGAAGGAGACCGCGCGCAGCCTTGCCGAGATGATGATCGGCACGGAGCTGTCGACGCCCGAACGCCTGCCGCAGGGCGTGGCGGGGGCGCCGAAACTCCAGGTGCGGCATCTCTCCACCACCTCCGACAACCCCTTCGCCACCAACCTGAAGGACATCTCCTTCGACGTGCGCGCGGGCGAGATCCTGGGCATCGCGGGCGTGGCCGGCAACGGGCAGGCCGAGCTGATGGCCGCGCTGAGCGGCGAGGAACTGGTGCCCGACCCCAAGTCGGTCAGCATCGAGGGACGGCCGGTAGGCCATCTCGGCCCGCGCGAGCGGCGGCAACTCGGCCTCGCCTTCGTGCCGGAGGAGCGGCTTGGCCGCGGCGCCGTCCCGGAACTCAGCCTGTCGGAGAACGCGCTGCTGTCCGGCTACGCGCGGGAACCGCTGGTGCGCAGTGGGCTTGTCCATTTCGGCCGCGCCAGATCCTACGCTGAGCGCATCATCGGCGCCTTCAACGTGGTCACCCACGGGCACCGGGCGGAGGCGCGCTCGCTGTCCGGCGGCAACCTCCAGAAATTCATCATCGGGCGCGAGATTTTGCAGAAGCCCCGCCTGCTCGTGGTCGGCCAGCCGACCTGGGGCGTGGACGCGGGTGCCGCGGCGGCCATCCACCGCGCGCTGATGGCGCTGGCGCAGGATGGCGCCGCCGTGCTGGTGATCAGCCAGGATCTGGACGAGCTGTTCGTGCTGAGCGACCGCATCGCCGTGCTGTTCCACGGACACCTGTCGGAAAGCCGCCCCACCCACCAGAGCAGCGTGGAGGAGATCGGCCTGCTGATGGGCGGCCTGTTCAACCACCCGCCCGACGAGGATGAGGAGTGATGGGACC
>JAEZPL010000546.1 GCA_023413605.1 Pseudomonadota bacterium | reverse complement strand
CCCGACCTGCCCGGCGAGGCGACGCGGGAGCCGACCTTCAACCTCCAGGCCCGCTGGATCGACCCGGCCCGGCACGAGGAGGCCATCGCCAAGGGCTACACGGTGGTGGACCCGGAAAGCGTCATCACCACCCACCTGACGGAGGTCATCAAGGACCAGCTGCCGACGCTGCTGACCTTCGCGGCCATGCAGAAGCTGCTGGACGGGCTGGGGCGCGAGTACCAGAAGCTGATCTCCGACATGGTGCCGTCGCGCATCACGCTGGTGGTGGTGCAGCGCGTGCTCCAGGCGCTGCTGGCGGAGCGCGTGTCGATCCGCAACCTGCCGGCCATCGTCGAGGCGATCGCCGAGGCGGTGAACTGGACGCGCAACATCTCGCTGGTGACGGAGCATGTGCGGGCCCGGCTGGGCCAGCAGATCTGCCAGGCGCTGACCGCGCCGGACGGCTTCGTGCCGGTGATCGTGCTGACCCCGCGCTGGGAGCAGGCGCTGATGGAAAGCATCGTGACGGAGGGGGAGGACCGCCGGTTCGCCATGCCGCCGACCCAGGTGCAGGAGTTCCTGACCGCGTTGCGCATCACCATCCAGAAGCACGCCACGCCGCAGGTCTGGCCGGCGCTGCTGGTGGGGGCGGAGGTTCGGCCCTTCGTCCGTTCGCTGCTGGAGCGCGTCAGCCCCATGACCCCGGTCATCAGCCACGCGGAACTGCACCGCAAGGTGGCCGTCAAGACCGTCGATCAGGTCTGAGGGGGAGGACGCGCCGGCCATGGACCTTCTCGCCGAAACGCTCAGCCTGGAGGTCTACCGCGCCTTCCTGGTCTTCGCGCGGGTCGCCGCGGCGGTGAGCCTGCTGCCGGGATTCGGCGAGATGGCGGTGCCGCCGCGCGTGCGGCTGTGCATCGCGATCCCGGTGGCGCTGGCGCTGACCCCGACCGTGCCAGGCCTGCCGGACCGCCTGCCGGCCGACGCCGCGGTGATGGTGGAACAGCTGTTCGCGGAAACGGCGGTCGGCGTCTTCCTCGGCCTCGGCGCCAAGCTGTTCATGGCCGCCCTTCAGGTCGCCGGCAGCATCGCCGCCCAGGCGGTGGGGCTGAACAACCCCTTCGCCATGGAAGCGACGGGGTTCGAGGGCGGGTCGATCCTGTCCGGCACGCTGGCGATCGCCGGCATGGCGGCGCTGTTCGCCACCGATCTGCATTACCTGATGATCGACGCGCTGGTCCGCTCCTACGGCAGCTGGCCGGCGGCGACGTTGCCGGACGCCGGCATGATGGCCGGGCGCTTCGCCCAGCTGGTCGGCGCCACCTTCCGGCTGGGGGTGGAGATGGCGGCGCCCTTCCTGGTGTTCGGCCTGATCGCCAACCTCGCGCTGGCGCTGGTCAACCGCGTGATGCCGGCGATGCCCGTCTATTTCGTCGCCACCCCGGCGATGATGGGCGGCGGGCTGCTGGTCTTCCTGGTGACGGCCGGCGCCATGGTCACCGCCATGCTGGCCGCGCTGGGCGGCTGGCTGGGCGGGCGGTGAGGGGGCATCGGTGGCGGAAGGACCGGACGACGAGCAGAAAACAGAAGAGCCTTCCGAAAAACGCCTGCGCGAGGCGACGGAGCGGGGCGACGTCCCGCGCGCACGCGACGTCGGCCTGCTCGCCACCATGGCGGCGGCCTGGCTGATCGCCGCGGCGGCGATCCCCATCGCGGCGTCGGGCATGGCGGAGGTGCTGCTGCCGCTGATCGAGAATCCGGACGACATCCGGCTCGACGGCAGCCCCTACGACGTGATGAACAGCATGCGCTGGCTGATCGGCGGCGTCACCGTCGCCCTGCTGCCGGTGTTCGGCTTCCTGGTCGCCGGGGCGGTCGTCTCGGCGCTGGGGCAGGGGCCGCTGGTGACGGCGACGGAGCGCATCCGGCCCAAGCTGTCGAACGTGTCGCCGGTCAGCGGCTGGCGCCGCATCTTCTCGCGCCAGGCGCTGGTCGAATTCGTGAAAAGCCTCGTGAAGCTGACGGCCATCGCCTGCGCCGTCTGGTTCGCCGTGGCGCCCTACATCGGTTGGACGGAGGGGATTGTGGGCATGGACGTTGCGGCGCTGCCCAATCTGCTGCGGGATTTGACCCTGCGCCTGCTGTTGGCCGTCCTGCTGGCGACGGTGGTGATCGCGGCGGTGGACGTTCTGTGGAACCGCCTGGAATGGCGCAGGCGCCTGCGCATGACCTTCCAGGAACTGAAGGACGAGTTCAAGCAGACGGAGGGCGACCCGCACCTGAAGGCGCGCCTGCGGGAAATCCGCCGCGAGCGGTCCAAGCGCCGCATGATGGCGGACGTGCCGCGCGCCACGGTTGTGATCGCCAATCCCACCCACTTCGCGGTGGCGCTGGAATACGACCGCAGCCGCATGCCGGCCCCGGTCTGCCTCGCCAAGGGCGCCGACCTCGTGGCGCTGCGCATCCGCGCGGTGGCCGAGGAGAACGGCGTGCCGGTGGTGGAGAACCCGCCGCTGGCCCGCGCGCTCTACGCCTCGGCCGAGCTGGACGCGGTCATCCCGCTCCAGCATTACCAGGCGGTGGCGGAGGTCATGATGTATGTGCTGCGCCTGAAGGGCGGGACATCCCAGCAGAAGGCGTGAGGGCGTGTGATACGGCCGGCGCATGAATGCTTCCATGATCGGCCGGCCGCATCACCCTTTCGCACATGGCTGCGCCATGTGCTGCCGGGTTTGAACCGAAGGCCTTCGATGGAAGCCATCAAACGCCTTCGGTATGAATCCCCCTCTCCCGCCCCCGGCGGGAGAGGGGCAAGGCGCGCCTCAAGCCATGGAACCGGGCCAAGCCGGATTCTTCGGATTTCGGCTTAATGTCTTTTCAACGGATTCAGAGGTAGACGGACGATCAGATTCCCCCAGCGCGCACCACGGCGATGAGTGACTCCGACGACCTGTTCGAGATGTACCGCTCCGACCGCGGCGGCGCGTCGGCCCTGAAGGGCGATGCGCTGGCGAACGCGCTGGCGGACAACGTGCGGCGCACCTTCGCCGCGATGGAGCGGCTGATCGCGGAGGTCGTGCAGGCGCTGTCCCAGGCGCGCTACGCGATCCGGCTGGCGCCGTCGGTGACCGACCGCGGCAGCTATGTCCAGCTGGACCGCGCGTCGGAGAGCTTCCGCGATTATCTGCGCCTGTGGAGCCACCAGCGCGCCGACAGCGGCAGCGGCGGCATGCATTGGGAAACGAAGATCCTCGTGACCGACAGCCGGCGTCAATCGGCGGAGATCGGGCTGGGCGTCGCCATCGAATGGCCGTCGCAGGCCGAGGGCGCCAACCACGCCTTCGTCGAGTTCTGGACGACGGGGCAGGGCATGCCGCTGCCGACCGAGGGCCGCGCCTTCCAGCGCGCGCTCGTCTCCTCGATCCTCCGCCTGGAGGAATCCGGGGCTCTCACCCCGGCCGCGAAGCGGTAGGGGGCTTGATACGGCCGGCGCATGAACGCTTCCATGATCGGCCGGCCGTATGACCCTTTCGCACATGGCTGCGCCATGTGCCGCCGGGTTTGAACCGAAGGCCTTTGATGGAAGCCATCGAACGCCTTCGGTATGAGGATCATTCCCTGTTGGCAAGGAATGGCGTTTCCCGCCCTGCCGGCCGTCTCGGCGACCTTCCGGAGGACATGGCGAAGCTGTTCGCCGAAAAGCTGAATGGAAAGACGCGGGACCAGCGGTCGGGCCGCTGATCGTCGGACCGGCGCACGGCCTTTCCCGTTCCTGTGGGGAAAGGCCGTGCGCGGGTTCCTCAGGCGGCGTTGACCTCGGCGACGAAGCGCCGGACCTCTTCCTTCAGGCGGTCCGACTGGCTGGACACGCTTTTCGCGCCGGCGGCGACTTCGAGCATCTGGTCGCTGGTGGCGGACACCGTCGTGGACAGCGATT
>JAEZPL010000507.1 GCA_023413605.1 Pseudomonadota bacterium | reverse complement strand
GTGTGGACGCGCGCATCCGCCTCGTCCAGGGCTCGCACATCGTGGTGCCGAAGCTGTTCGACCACGACCGCTGCTACATCTTCCAGAACGCCGACAAGCGCATCGTCTTCGCCATTCCGTACGAGCGGGACTTCACGCTGATCGGCACCACCGACAACGATTACGCAGGCGATCCGGCCGCCGTGCGCGCGTCGGACGCGGAAATCGCCTATCTCTGCGCCGCCGCCAGCGAGTATTTCGCCAAGCCGGTGACGCCCGCCGACGTGGTGTGGACCTATTCCGGCGTCCGCCCGCTCTACGACGACGGAGCCTCCAGCGCGCAGGCGGCGACGCGCGACTATGTGCTGGCCGTGGACGCGCCGGAGGGCAAAGGCGCCGCGCTGCTCAGCATCTTCGGCGGCAAGATCACCACCTACCGCCGGCTGGCCGATGCGGCCATCGCCAAGCTGGCGCCCTTCCTGCCGAAGCTTGCCGCGAACAGCCCGGGCTGGTCGAGCGCCACGACGCTGCCCGGCGGCGATTTCCCGGTGGACGGCTTCGACGCGCTGGTGAACGACCTTCTCGCGCGCTTTCCGTTCATGGCGCGGGACCATATGCGCCGGCTGGTGCGCGCCTATGGCACGCGGACGCGCACGATCCTGGGCAACGCCGCGCGCATGGAGGATTTGGGCCGCGACTTCGGCGCCACCCTGACGGAAGCCGAGGTCCGGTACCTGATGGCGCAGGTGTGGGCGTAAACGGCCGAGGACGTGCTGTGGCGCCGCTCCAAGCTGGGCCTGCGGCTGAGCCGCGAGCAGGCGCAGGCGCTCGACGACTTCATGGACAAGGAACGTCGCGACCGGATGAGGGCGTCCGACGCGGCCGACTAAGAACCGTCTCAAGAAAAAAGGCCACCTCAACATGCAGTGATGGACGAATGGGGGAGTGAGCGCCGGTGAGCCTGGTTCTGGAGAACGTCAGCAAGCATGTCGGTGGGCACGTTCATGTCGAGAACGTGTCGCTGACGCTGGAGCGCGGGTCGTTGAACGTCCTGCTGGGGCCGACCTTGTCGGGCAAGACCTCGCTCATGCGGCTGATGGCCGGGCTGGACGCACCGAGCGCGGGGCGGGTGCTGGTGGACGGCAAGGACGTGACCGGCGTCCATGTCCGCAAGCGCTCCGTCGCCATGGTCTACCAGCAGTTCATCAACTACCCCACGCTGACGGTCTACGAGAACATCGCCTCTCCCCTGCGGGTCGCGAGACGGCCCAAGGCGGAGATCGACCGGAAGGTGCGCGAGGCGGCGCGGTTGCTGAAGCTGGACAAGTATCTCGACCGCACGCCGATGCAGCTGTCGGGCGGCCAGCAGCAGCGCACGGCCATCGCCCGCGCGCTGGTCAAGGACGCCCAGCTGGTGCTGCTGGACGAGCCGCTGGCGAACCTGGACTACAAGCTGCGCGAGGAACTGCGGGAGGAACTGCCGAGGATTTTCGCGGCTTCCGGGGCTGTCTTCGTCTACGCGACGACCGAGCCGACGGAGGCGCTGCTGCTGCGCGGCAACACGGCGACGCTATGGGAAGGGCGGCTGGCTCAGTTCGGGCGCACGCCCGACGTCTATCGCCGCCCGGCCAACCTGACCAGCGCGCGCGTCTTCTCCGACCCGCCGCTGAACACCATGCGGGTGCACAAGCGCGGGCTCCAGCTCGTGCTCGCGACGGGGGAGCATGGGATGGCGCGCGGCGTCCTGGCGGAGCTGCCGGACGACGACTACACCATCGGTTTTCGCGCCGATCACCTGTACCTGACCCGACCGGACGCGGAGGCCATCGCGCTGACCGGCACGGTGGCGGTCAGCGAGATCACCGGCTCCGAAAGCTTCGTGCACATCGACCTTGAGCGGTCCGGCGAGGTGTTCGGCGGCGGCGCAGACCGCTGGGTCGCCGTCACGCGCGGCGTGCTGGAGGTGGAACCGGGCGAGCGGATCGAATGCTTCATCGATCCCCGGCGCCTGTTCGTGTTCGGCCACGACGGGCGCCTCGCGGCGGCCCCGCCGCTGGTCATGGCGGCTTGAGCGGGAGGGGGAATGGAGCCATGGCGCGCATCGACCTTCAGAACCTCGCCCACAGCTACACGCCGAACCCCAAGGGGCCGGACGACTACGCGCTGAAGCCGATGACCCATGTGTGGGACCAGGGCGGGGCCTACGCCCTGCTGGGACCGTCCGGCTGCGGCAATACCACGCTGCTGAACATCATCTCCGGCCTGCTGATGCCCAGCGAGGGGCGGGTGCTGTTCGACGGCAAGGACGTGACCACCCTGCCGACCGAGGCGCGCAACATCGCCCAGGTGTTCCAGTTCCCGGTCGTCTACGACACCATGACGGTCTACGAGAACCTCGCCTTCCCGCTGCGCAACCGCGGCCTGCGCGGGGCAGCCGTGGACGGGCGGGTGCGGGAGATCGCCGGGCTGCTGGACCTGACGCCCGACCTGAACCGGCGCGGGCGCGGCCTGACGGCGGACGCCAAGCAGAAGATCTCGCTGGGGCGCGGGCTGGTGCGGCCGGATGTCGCCGCCATCCTGTTCGACGAGCCGTTGACCGTCATCGACCCGCATCTGAAGTGGGAGCTTCGGTCGAAGCTGAAGGCGCTGCACCGCGCGCTGGACCTCACCATGATCTACGTGACCCACGACCAGACGGAGGCGCTGACCTTCGCCGACAAGGTTGTGGTGATGCACGACGGGCGCGTGGTGCAGATCGGCCGCCCGGACGAACTGTTCGCCCGCCCCGCCCATGTTTTCGTCGGGCATTTCATCGGCTCGCCGGGGATGAACGTGTTGCCGGCGGAGGTGGTCGGTCGCGCGGCGCGGGTCGGTGGCCACGTCATCCCGCTGGGGCGCGGCTATCCGCCCCTGAACGGCGGGGAGAAGATCGAGATCGGCGTGCGGCCGGAATTCGCCACGCTCGCCCCCGCCGGGGCCGGCGGCGTGCCGGTGCGGGTGAGGCGGGTGGACGACCTGGGCCGCGTGCGCATCGCCAAGGTGGAGCTGTCCGGCCTGCCGATGGCGGCGACGGTGCCGGAAACGCTGAACGTCGTGGGCGAGGACGCCTCGCTGATGTTCGATCCCGCCATGGTCCACGTCTACGCCAACGGCTCGCTCGTGGAAGGGGAGGCCGCCTGATGGACAAGCCCGTCAACCAGGGTGCGTGGCTGCTGGTGCTGCCGGTCCTGCTGATCGTCGCCTTCTCGGCCATCGTGCCGCTGATGACGGTCGTCAACTATTCGGTGCAGGACACCTTCGGTAACAACCAGTTCTTCTGGAACGGCATCGGCTGGTATCAGGAACTGCTGGACCCCAGCACGGATCTGGGCGGCCGCTTCTTCGACGCGCTGTGGCGGAACCTGCTGTTCTCCTTCCTGATCCTGGCGATCGAAGTGCCGTTGGGCATCGCCGTGGCGCTGAGCATGCCGCGCGAGGGCTGGCGGGTGGCCGCGACGTTGGTGATCCTGGCGCTGCCGCTGCTGATTCCCTGGAACGTGGTCGGCACCATCTGGCAGATCTTCGCCCGCGAGGACATCGGCCTGCTGGGCTGGGTCGTGAACCATCTGGGCATCCCCTACAACTACACCGCGGACCCGCTGTCGGCCTGGGTGACCATCGTGGTGATGGACGTCTGGCACTGGACGTCGCTGGTGGCGCTGCTGTGCTACGCCGGGCTGCGGTCGATCCCCGACGCCTTCTATCAGGCGGCGCGCATCGACGGGGCGTCGCGCTGGGCGATCTTCCGCAACATCCAGCTGCCGAAGATGCACCGCGTGCTGCTGATCGCCGTGCTGCTGCGCTTCATGGACAGCTTCATGATCTACACGGAGCCCTTCGTGGTCACCGGCGGCGGTCCCGGCAATTCCACCACCTTCGTGTCGATCGACCTCGTCAAGCTGGCGCTGGGCCAGTTCGACCTGGGCAAGGCGGCGGCGCTGTCCATCGTCTACAACCTCGTCATCCTCGCGGTCTGCTGGGTCTTCTACACGGTGATGACCCGCATGGATTCGGGAAGGAATTGAGCCATGCTGCGCGCACGGATCGTCCTTGGCCTGTACATCGTCTTCCTTCTCCTGCCGATCTACTGGCTCGTGAACATGAGCCTGAAGACGAACACGGAGATCGTCAGCGGCCTGACGCTGTGGCCGAACAAGCTGACCTTCGAGAATTACGAGAAGATATTCACGGATCCGTCCTGGTATTCGGGCTACCTGAACTCGCTGAAATACGTGGCGCTGAACACGGTGCTGTCGATCGCGCTGGCGCTGCCCGCCGCCTATGCCTTCTCGCGCTTCCGGTTCGTGGGCGACAAGCACCTGTTTTTCTGGCTGCTGTCCAACCGCATGGCGCCGCCGGCGGTGTTCGCGCTGCCCTTCTTCAATCTCTATTCCGCCATCGGGCTGTTCGACACGCCGTTGGCGGTGGCGCTGGCGCACTGCCTGTTCAACGTGCCGCTGGCGGTGTGGATTTTGGAAGGATTCATGTCCGGGGTACCGCGGGAGATCGACGAGACCGCCTATCTCGACGGCTACTCCTTTCCGCATTTCTTCGTGAAGATCTTCACGCCGCTGGTGGCGAGCGGAATCGGCGTCACGGCCTTCTTCTGCTTCATGTTCAGTTGGGTGGAACTGCTGCTGGCGCGCACCCTGACGTCGGTGGACGCCAAGCCGATCGCGGCGACCATGACCCGCACCGTCTCCGCCGCCGGCATGGACTGGGGGCTGCTGGCCGCCGCGGGCGTGCTGACCATCCTGCCGGGCGCGCTCGTGATCTGGTTCGTGCGCAACTACATCGCCAAGGGCTTCGCCCTGGGCCGCGTCTGAGAAGGGGGGGAACGCCGTCATGGAACATCTCGCCTGGATGGCCTGGACGTGGCAGACCGGCGCCTTCTTCGCCGTGATCGCCGGGCTGCTCGCCCTGCTGACCGCGCTGGCCGTGAACCGGCCGGAGATCGCGCGGGAAGGGATCCTGGGCATCACCACGACGCGCGGCGACCGGCTGTTCATCACGCTTCTCGGCTGCGCCTTCATTCATCTCGCCTGGCTGGGGTTTGTCGGCCAGGATCTGCAGTACGCGTCGGTACTTTCGCTGATTTATGCCGCGGCCGTGTTCCGCTGGGTATGAGGAAGGAGGGCGAACAGGGCTACGGGCGTCACCACGGACTTCAAACAAGGGGTAGGGAGGAAAGCACAATGCGCAAGCTCTGCCTGGCCACCGCGTCCGCGGCGGCCCTTCTGATGGGGTCAGCACCGGCCTTTGCCGACATCGAAGCGGCCAAGCGCTGGATCGACAGCGAGTTCCAGCCTTCGACCCTGTCGAAGGAGGAACAGCTGAAGGAGATGCAGTGGTTCATCGACGCCGCCAAGCCCTTCGCCGGCATGGAGATCAACGTCGTTTCCGAAACGATCACCACGCACGAATACGAAGCCAAAACGCTCGCCAAAGCCTTCAGCGAGATCACCGGGATCAAGCTCCGCCACGACCTGATCCAGGAAGGCGATGTGGTGGAGAAGATCCAGACGCAGATGCAGTCGGGCAAGAACATCTACGACGCCTGGATCAACGACAGCGACCTGATCGGCACCCATTTCCGCTACAAGCAGGTCGTTCCCCTGACCGACTGGATGGCGGGGGAGGGCAAGGACGTCACCCTGCCGACGCTGGACGTGGACGACTTCATCGGCAAGTCCTTCACCACCGGCCCGGACGGCAAGCTCTACCAGCTTCCCGACCAGCAGTTCGCCAACGTCTACTGGTTCCGCTACGACTGGTTCCAGCGTCCGGACCTGAAGGAGAAGTTCAAGGCCAAGTACGGCTACGACCTGGGCGTGCCGGTCAACTGGTCCGCCTATGAGGACATCGCGGAGTTCTTCACCAACGACGTGAAGGAGATCGACGGCGTCAAGGTCTACGGCCACATGGATTATGGCAAGAAGGACCCGTCGCTGGGCTGGCGCTTCACCGACGCGTGGCTGTCCATGGCCGGCAACGGCGACAAGGGCCTGCCCAACGGCAAGCCGGTGGACGAGTGGGGCATCCGCATGGACGGCTGCCGTCCGGTCGGCTCCTCCGTCGAGCGCGGCGGCGACACCAACGGCCCTGCCGCCGTCTACTCCATCGTCAAGTATGTGGACTGGCTGAAGAAATACGCGCCGCCGCAGGCCGCGGGCATGACCTTCTCCGAATCCGGCCCGGTGCCGGCCCAGGGCAACGTCGCGCAGCAGATCTTCTGGTACACCGCCTTCACCGCCGACATGGTGA
>JAEZPL010000504.1 GCA_023413605.1 Pseudomonadota bacterium | reverse complement strand
GCTGGTCGGTCGAGCTGCCGGCCTGCGACCCGCTGGTCGCCCCGCTGCTCTACGCCATCCCCGTCCAGCTGCTCGCCTACCACGTCGCCGTCCTCAAGGGCACCGACGTCGACCAGCCCAGAAACCTTGCCAAGTCCGTCACCGTGGAGTAAGCGCGCTCCGCAGCACGGAAGGGTGGGGCAAGACCCGCCCTTCCATTGCGCTGTTCCGCCATGGCCCGCCCCATGTCCCGTCATGGACGGCCGCCCTGGGAAGACCGCCTTCAGCGGAGTCGATCAGCGAAGCAATGCCAAACCTGCCCGACGACCTCAGGCTTCTCGAAGCGGAATCGATCGCCATCCTGCGCGAAGCCGCGGCCTCCTTCGCCAAGCCGGTTCTGCTCTATTCCATCGGCAAGGACAGCGGCGTTCTTCTGCATCTGGCGCGCAAGGCGTTCCACCCCTCGCCCGTGCCTTTCCCGCTGCTGCATGTGGACACCGGCTGGAAGTTCCGGGACATGATCGCCTTTCGCGACGCGACGGTGCGGCGCTTGGGGCTGGAACTGATCGTCCACATGAACGAGGAGGGGCGCGCCCGAGGCATCGACCCGATCCGTTCCGGCTCCGCCCTCCACACCCGCGTGATGAAGACCGAAGCGCTGCGCCAGGCGCTCGACCGCCATGGGTTCGATGCGGCCATCGGCGGCGCGCGGCGCGACGAGGAGAAAAGCCGCGCCAAGGAGCGTGTCTTCTCCATCCGCAACACCGCCCACGGCTGGGATCCGCGGGACCAGCGGCCCGAGCTTTGGCGCCTGTGGAACACGCGCATCCAGCCGGGCGAGTCGGTCCGCGTCTTCCCGCTGTCCAACTGGACCGAGATGGACGTCTGGCGCTATGTGGCCGCGGAGTCCATTCCTGTGGTCCCGCTCTATTTCGCGGCGGAGCGTCCGGTGGTGCAGCGTTCAGGAACGCTCATCATGGTGGACGACGGGCGGTTGCCGCTGAACCCCGGCGAGGTGCCGGAGATGCGCCGGGTGCGCTTCCGCACGCTCGGCTGCTACCCGCTGACCGGGGCCGTCGAGTCCGACGCCACGACGGTGGAAAGCATCATCGCGGAAATGCGGGCGTCGCGAAGCTCCGAACGGCAGGGCCGCCTGATCGATGGGGACGAGCCGGCCGCGATGGAGCGCAAGAAGCGCGAAGGCTATTTCTGATGTTGGGAGCCTTCTGATGACGGACACCGGCACTGGACATGGCCTTCTGCGCTTCCTCACCTGCGGGTCGGTGGACGACGGCAAGTCCACGCTGATCGGACGGCTGCTGCACGACGCCGGGCTGGTCCCCGACGATGTGCTGGAGCAGGTTCGGCGCGACAGCCGGGGCCGGACGGAGGAGGACGGCGGGATCGACTTCTCCCTTCTGGTGGACGGGCTGGAGGCGGAACGGGAGCAGGGCATCACCATCGACGTGGCGCACCGCTACTTCGCCACCGCCCACCGCAGCTTCATCGCCGCCGACGCGCCGGGGCACGAGCAGTACACCCGCAACATGGCGACCGCCGCCTCCACCGCGGCGCTCGCCGTGCTGCTGGTGGACGCGCGCAAGGGGCTGCTGACCCAGACGCGGCGCCACGCCATCGTGGCCTCCCTGATGGGCGTCCGCCACGTCCTGCTGGCCGTCAATAAGATGGATCTGGTGGAGGACGGCCAAGCCGTCTTCGCCGCGGTCGCGCAGGCGTTCACGGCTTTCGCCGCCCCCCTGGCGTTCCGGTCGGTCACGGCGGTCCCGCTGTCGGCACGGCGCGGCGACAACGTCGTGCACCGGTCCGCAGCCATGCCCTGGTATCGCGGCCCTACCCTGCTGGAGCATCTGGAAACCGTCGATCCGGAGGACGGCCCGACGGAGAACGGCCCATTGCGCTTCCTGGTGGAGTGGGTGAACCGTCCAGGCCCGGACTTCCGCGGCCTGTCCGGGACGGTTCTGTCGGGCCGTCTGGAAGCGGGGGACGCGGTGACGGTGTGGCCGTCGGGACGACCCGCCCGGATCGCCCGGATCACGACCTTCGACGGCGACGCGAGGCGGGCGCGGGCCGGTGATGCGGTGACCGTGACTCTGGAAGAAGCGGTGGACGCCGGCCGCGGCGACCTGCTGGTCGGGCCGGACGGCGCGCCGGAGGTGGCCGACCAGTTCGCCGCCCACCTGCTGTGGATGGCGGAGGAGCCGCTGATCCCCGGCCGCTCCTACCTGCTGCGCGCGGGCGCCCGCTGGGTTCCGGCAACGGTCACCACGCTGCGCCATGCACTGAACGTGGAAACGCTGGAGCATGGCGCCGCGACGGTGCTGGGGCTGAACGCGGTCGGGCTGTGCAACCTGTCCACCGCGGCGCCGATCGCCTTCGACGCTTACGAGGCCAACCGCCACACCGGCTCTTTCATCCTCGTGGACCGCTTCTCCAACCGGACCGTCGGCGCCGGGATGATCCGGCACCCTCTGCGCCGCGCCGCCAACCTGCACCGGCAGGAGCTGGCGGTGTCCGCGGACGAGCGCGCGGCGATCAAGCGGCAGCGCCCGGCGGTGCTGTGGTTCACCGGCCTGTCGGGGGCCGGCAAGTCCACCATCGCCAACCGGGTGGAGCGGCGGCTGCACGCGCTCGGTCACCACACGATGATGCTGGACGGCGACAACGTCCGGCTGGGGCTGAACCGCGACCTGGGTTTCACCGACGCCGACCGGGTGGAGAACATCCGGCGCGTCGGCGAGGTGGCGAAGCTGATGACGGAGGCCGGGCTGATCGTGCTGTGCGCCTTCATCGCCCCTTTCCGGGCGGAGCGGGAAGCGGTGCGCGCCCTGCTGCCGGATGGCGCCTTCCTGGAGGTCTTCGTGGACACGCCGCTGGAGGAATGCATGCGGCGCGATCCCAAGGGGCTGTACGCCAAGGCGCGGGCCGGGACCTTGCGGAACTTCACCGGGGTGGACTCCCCGTATGAAATGCCGAACGCGCCGGAACTGCGGCTGGATACGGCGGCGGAGGACGCCGACGCGCTTGCCGATCGGGTGGTGGAGGAACTTCACCGGAGGGGAATCGCCGGCGCCTGAGGCGGCGCCGCGACGCCGGGGGGCGTCTGCCCCCTGCTCCGGAAAGGTCCGCCCGGGATGATCACTTGCCAAAGCCGCGGAGTTGCGGCGATTTGCAAGATCGTTTCGCGCCTGCCCAAGAGACACTCGCCGGAGAGACTTCATGACCGGAATTCGTAGCTACAATCGGCGCGTCCTGGTGACCGGAGGCGCCGGCTTCCTCGGTTCCCACCTGTGCGAACGCCTGCTCGACCGCGGCGATGAGGTGTTGTGCGTCGATAACTATTTCACCGGATCGAGGAGCAACATCGCCCACCTGATGGGCAACCCAAGTTTCGAGACGATCCGCCACGATGTCACCTTCCCGCTGTACGTCGAGGTGGACCAGATCTTCAACCTCGCCTGCCCGGCGTCCCCGGTCCACTATCAGCACGACCCCGTGCAGACGACCAAGACCAGCGTGCACGGCGCCATCAACATGCTGGGGCTGGCCAAGCGGTTGAACGCCCCCATCCTCCAGGCATCCACCAGCGAGGTCTACGGGGATCCGGACGTTCATCCCCAGCCGGAGGAATATTGGGGCAACGTCAATCCGATCGGGCCGCGCTCCTGCTATGACGAGGGCAAGCGCTGCGCGGAGACACTGTTTTTCAGCTATCACCACCAGCACCGGCTGTCGATCAAGGTGATGCGCATCTTCAACACCTACGGACCGCGCATGCACCCCAACGACGGTCGCGTCGTGTCGAACTTCATCATGCAGGCGCTCCGGGGCGAGCCGATCACCATCTACGGCGACGGTTCGCAAACCCGCTCCTTCTGCTACGTCGACGACCTGATCGAGGGCATGATCCGGCTGATGGACTCGCCCGCCGAAGTCACCGGCCCGATCAACATCGGCAACCCCGGCGAATTCACCATGCTGGAACTGGCCGAACTGGTGATTGTGCTGACCGGCTCGCGCTCCGTGATCGAGCACCGTCCGCTGCCCCAGGACGACCCCAAGCAACGCCGCCCGGACATCACCAAGGCCAAGGCACTGCTGGGCTGGGAGCCGGCGGTGCCGTTGCGCGAGGGGCTGGAGCGCACGATCGACTATTTCCGGCGGCGCTTCGTCGGCTGACCTTCGTCGACTGACGACGGCACCCGCCCGAACAGCAAACGACCGCCGCTTCGCCGGATGAAGGCCGATCCGGATTTGGAGTCTTGTCGCGCCCCCTTCTCCGACTCAGGCACACCATCCCGGCCCCGCCAGGGGTGAGCGACACGCCTGGGATGCTCAATTCACCGAGTCGCAAAACGAATCGCATCCCAAAACGATTCGAAGCGTAGATCTGGAGTTTTGTCGCGTCGACCCAAGCTTCCACAGGGCGAACGAGTTATCCCCTGGAGTGTTGTCGCGGGATTCCTGGACTCTTGTCGCGCGACTCGCGATTCTCTACTGGAGTCTTGTCGCTCAAACTAATAGGTGAATCTAGTAACCTTACAAATAGTCTGCGCGACAAGATTCCAAATTGCAGCTGTCAACCTGCCGTGATATGGATCGAGCCATAAGTGAATCTGGAACAGACGGCGAGAACAGTGCGCTATGGGCCAGTTGCATCGTCTGATCAGCCAAGTGGGCCGTGAGCAGGCCAAAGCACTCCAAACCGATCCTGATCGGCGCTCGCTGGTTGACATCGCTGCTGCGGTTCTGGAAGAGGAACGCCAGGACCTTGGCATTACCTATTCGGGTTTTGCCTTGACCGCACTACCGCACCGCCGCCTTCCCGATGAGCAGCCTTGGGAACGGCGCGGCCACCGCATTCGTTTGCTGATCGAGCCCGGTCGCTTGCCGGTAAGGGGCGGTGGTTTCAAGCTGTACGGCGTTCCTTACGGCAGCCGCGCGCGGATGATCCTGCTTTACCTGCAGACCCGAGCCCTGCAAACCGACAGCCGGGAAGTCGAGCTTGGGCGCAGCATGCACGACTGGCTGGACCGCATGGGCCTGTCGGTGGGCGGCCAGACCTACCGCGACATCCGTGAACAGGCGTCGCGCATCGCCGCCTGCAACCTGACCTTTGCCTGGGAAGACGCCAACAGCTTGGGGTTCGAAAAGGATTCGATCGTCAAGGGCGGCATCCATTTCTCGTCGGAGCACAATTCCCAACAAGGCACGCTGTGGGAAGATCGCGTCCTGCTCTCCGAGGCCTTCTTCCGCGAACTGAAGGCGCATCCGGTGCCCATTTGGGAACCGGCGCTGCGGCACATCCAGAACAACAGCACGAGCATCGACATCTACATCTGGCTCGCCTACCGCCTGCACAGCCTGAGCAAGTCGACGACCATCACCTGGCCGGCCGTGTTCGAACAGTTCGGTGCCGGCTACTCCCGCCTGCGCGATTTCAGGAAGCGGTTCATCGAGGCTTTGCAACTGGCGATGGCCGTCTATCCCGACGCACGGGTGGACGTTGAGGAGCATGGGCTTCTTCTTCACCCCTCTCCGCCCCCGATTCCGGAGCGGAAGATGGCGCAGCTCATGCGCTGACGCTGCCTATCCGGGCATCGCGACAAGACTCCAAACACCGTCTCCCGTTCCACGCTCTCCCAGGCCCCGCCTCGCGACAAAATTCCAGGCGGGGCGACCCCCGGGGCCAGTCGCCAAGGACCACCATGCCCTACAGAGCCCTGCTCCTCGACCGTGACGGGGTGGTGAACGTCGACCACGGCTATGTCGGCGACCGCAGCCGGTTCGAGTTCATGGACGGCATTTTCACCCTGGCCCGGCATGCGATGGACCGTGGCTTTCGCATTGCCATCATCACCAACCAGGCCGGCATCGCTCGCGGCTACTACAGCGAGAGCCAGTTCCTGGACCTCAGCAGCTGGATGCGGAGTGAATTCCAGGCCCGGGGCGTGGAACTGGCGGGTGTGTTTCACTGCCCCTACCACTGCGCAGGCGCCGTCGAGCGCTACGCCCGCGACAGCTTCTGGCGGAAGCCCAACCCCGGCATGATCCTGGAAGCGGCCCGGCGTCTCGATCTCGACCTGTCCCGATCGGTGTTCCTGGGCGACCAGCCAACGGACATGGCGGCGGCCGAAGCCGCCGGCGTGCCGATACGGGCGTTTCTGTCGGAGACGGGCGATGCGGCCGGGGAAACCGCGGCGACCCTGACGCTTCATCGCGTTGCGGATCTGATCCCGCATCTGGCCTGATGCGGTTGGAAAATGATCAATCGTGAGCCCGGTGTGGAGCGGCTCACAGTCGGTTCGGGCGGTCTTGGATAGGGTTTGGTCATCGACAACGCCGGGGCGGAACCCCCGGCCCACCAAACCCCCGCGGAGGTCCCCCATGATCCGCCATTCGCTGCTCGCCGGTTTCGCCACCCTGGCCCTGCTGTCCGCTCCGGCGATGGCGCAGAACATCACCACACTGAACAACACGGCGGCCGGCATCGGCAACGTGGCGCAGCAGAAGGCCTTCACCATGCAGAAGGGCGGCGGCGTCCTCGGCGGCCCGAACGTGATCAACCTGGGCAACACCGCCGCCGGCATCGGCAACCTCGCCCAGCAGCAGGCGACGGTCATGCAGAAGACTCCGCGGGTCGGCCCGCTCGCCGTTCCCTTCGGTGGCCCGAACATGTTCGACGCCAACAACCTGGCCGCCGGCGCCGGCAACCTCGCCCAGCAAAAGGCCTTCGGCCTCCAGAAGTAAGCCGCCCCACCCTCCCCTCTCCATTTCAGGCCCTCTGGCCCCGACCGGCTTCCTCCGGTCGGGGCCTCGGCGTTTTCCCGGCCTGATTTTCATGGCCCGTCTTCCAGCGCTTCCTTCCGCTTTGTGCGGGCGAGTGTGGCCTGCTCCACAGCGGCGGCCCGCCCCCCCGTCTAGGATGCCGGGTATGAACCGAGCTGGGGCATGGGGCTCCAGCAGCACAAGGAGGCTCTTCGCATGCTCCACCGCTCCCTGGGTGCGGCCCTGGCCGTGTTCGCCCTGCTGTCCGCTCCGGCGATGGCTCAAAACATCCCGGCCCAGAATTTCCCCGCCCAAAATTTTCCCGGTCTGGTCGGCACCAACGTCACCAACTCCATGAACCTCGCCGCCGGCATCGGCAACACCGCCAAGCAGCGGGTCACCGGGGTCCAGGCGTCACCCTTCGGTTCGTTGGTCGACACCAACGTCACCAACTCCACCAACGTGGCGGCTGGGATCGGCAACGTGGCCAAGCAGCAGGCCACCGGCGTCCAGGGCAACGGCGTCCGCGTCGGCCTGAACTTCACCGGCCGCGGCCCGCTGGTGACCACCGACGTCACCACCGCCGCCAACGTGGCGGCCGGGATCGGCAACGTGGCCAAGCAGCGGACCCTCGGCGTTCAACGCTGACCGATGGACAGATGGCCGACCGGCATCGGGTGCGATGCCGGTCGGCGCGTTATTCTTTTCCCATTCCGTATCCTCATTTCCGCATCAAGGAGGCGTCCATGGCCCGGATCGCCGCTTTCCTCACCTCCAGCCTGCCCGCCGCTTTTGCGGCCGTGCTGCTGTTCCTTCCCGGTGCCGTTCCCGTGGCCCAGGCGGAAAGCCTGTCGTGTCAGACGGTCAACGGGCAGACGACCTGCATGCGCGGCTCCGGCTCCTTGAGCTGCCAGACGGTCAACGGCCAAACCCTGTGCAATCAGGGTCCTCTGAACTGCCGGACCGTCAACAAGCGCACCGTTTGCTCGACCGATCCTAAGGATTCCCCGTCTGCCGAGGCCATCCCCCAAATTCCGCCCGACCTGAAGGGGTTCATGGACGAGGACATCATCGTCAAGCAGGAAGGCGGCAAGCTGCGCGTCCGCGGCGGTGGAGTCGATGTGCGGATCGAATAGCCGGCGTTCGAAGTTTTAACCGATAAGTATCATTATCGGCAAATAGCGTTTCTGCCCTGTCCGGTGACGATATCAAATATCTGGATCGGTATCATAGTCTGCGAGCCGCCGGTGCGCACGGACCCGGCGGCTTTGGCTTTTTCGGAATGAAAAAGGTTTGAATGAAAAGGCCGGCCCCACCGGGACCGGCCTTTCTTCACGCCGCGGGACTGTGGCCTTACGTCGCGGTCTCCAGATGCGCCTGATACGCGGTGTGACCGTGCATCGGGGGGAGGTTGAGCTCCTGCAGGACCTCCGTGAAGTGGTCGACGGCGGCCATCACATCTGCGTCCAGCGTCGGCTGCGACCCGTCCTGGACGACGAGGTGGTTCCACATGGCGTTCGAACCGTCGGCAGATGTGCGTGGGCACCGGCCCGATCACCCGACTGGCCAGCTTGCTGGGCATGCTCCTGGCGCAGCACCGGGTGCACCTGCTGCAGCACGGTCTTCACCTCGGCGCTGGTTTCGCCGGTGGCGTCGGCCGTGTCGCCGGGCTGTTCCGAGGGATCCACCAACGAACGGACAGCGGCGTACCGCAAAAGTGGCGAAAGCGAATTCGGATCTCGTCTGTTCGCCACCATGCCCCCTTCGCAAATTCGGAGTAGGAATACCGACGGCTCCTCACGGTGATCCGCCCTATCCGAAATCATCAAGTATCGCAAAAGAAGAATTCTGAAGAATCGGGTATCAATAAACAAGATGTACCTGCCGTGACAGGTAGATGAGAGTGGCCGGGTTATTTCTTATTAGGCAGTTGCCGATATCCCCTCGGTGTTCTCATGTCTAGGTCGTCGCGCGCTTCGCCGTGTCCGCGAACGATGCGACCGGGCGCCCCCAAAGAACCAAACATAATCCAAGGAGTGTTTCCCTTGACCGAAGTCATCATCGCGGACGCCGGGCTTGAGGGTCTCGACCAGCTGCTCGACCTGCGGCGCCAGGATGTCCATGTCGTGCGCGTGTCCGCCACCGAGGATGCCCACACCGTTCTGGCCGCGGCGCTCGCCGGCCGGCCGGCGGCCGTACATCTGGTTGCCCATGGCGAGCCGGGGCGGATCCGGTTGGGTGCCCGACCGTTGGACGCCGCGTCGCTGCTCGACCGGTCCTGGCCCGATGCGGCCGGTTGCGAAATCCACATCCACGCCTGCAACGTCGCGACCGGCGAGGCCGGTCAGCACTTCCTGACGCGGCTGGCCTCCGCCACCGGCGCGAGCGTCGCGGCGGCCACGCGTCCGCTGGGCCATGCGGAACGGGGCGGGGTGTGGACGCTGGACGCCACCATCGGGCCGATCCGCGCCGCCTCCCCCTTCGTCGGTCAGGAAGCTTGGCCGCACCTGCTGGCCTTCACGGGCACCCCGTCGACGGGCAACGACACGCTGATCGGTGACGACACCGGCAACATCATCGATGGGATGGCGGGCGACGATTCCATCACCAGCGGTGCCGGGAACGACTCCCTGTCCGGTGGTGCCGGCAACGACACGCTGATCGGGGGCGGCGGCAACGACACGCTGGACGGCGGGCTCGGCGCTGACCTGATGAACGGCGGCGACGGTTTCGACTCCGTCACTTATGAAAACGCCACCTCGGGGATCAGGCTTGACCTGCTGAACCCCGGAACCAGCACCGGCGAGGCTGCGGGCGACAGCTTCGTGGACGTCGAGCACTGGATCGGCTCCAACTTTAACGACACGATGGTCGCCGGCAACCAGCCCGTCTGGTTCTGGGGCCATGACGGCGACGACCTCATAACCGGCGGGGCCGGCAACGACACGCTGGAGAGCGGCGGCAACAACGACACCATCCATGGCGGCGACGGCGACGACCATATCTTCGGCCGGGCGGATCTGGATGTTTTGTTCGGTGACGCCGGCAACGACCTGATCGCCGGTGGCGGCGGCGCGGATTCCTTGGAGGGCGGCGCCGGCAACGACACGCTGATCGGCGATTGGGACGCCGACACGATGATCGGCGGCGACGGCGACGACACCTTCTATTCCGGTGAGCACACCGACAGCAACGGCGTCGCCTACGACGAGGCCGACAGCATCTCCGGCGGCGCCGGCAACGACACCTACATCATCGCCGGCCAGAGCGATGCGGGGACCGTGACCTTCGACGGCGGGGACGGCACCGACACGCTGCGCATCAGCTCGGTCACCGTGCAGGATACGGAAACGGTCCTGTACAGCAACAGCAATGCGCCGCCGATCAAGAATTCCACGGTCGCCACGCCGGTGATCGACATCTCCGGCATGACGCTGACCAGCGTCGAAAGGCTGGATCTGGTCGGCACGCCGCTGCACACCATCACCATGACCCAGGCCCAGGCGAACGGCTTCACCGGGGGTGTCTCCGGCGCCCGGATCGGCGACGTGTTCAAGATCGCCGGCACGGTCATGGCCGGCACGGTCACCGCCGGCAATGGCGCGGCGCTCACCGCCGGGCAGGTCCAGGCGGAAACGGTGGACGGCGTCACCCTGCTGCACATCGGCGTGGACGCCACGGCTGGCGGCGACGTCACGCTGCGGTTCGCCGGCAGCTTCTCGGCCGGTCAGTTCCAGGTCAACGGCACGGACATCACGCTGGTGGAGGCCCCCACCACGCCGCCGACGGATCCGGGCACCCCGCCGACCACGCCGCCGACGGACCCGGGGACTCCGCCGACCACGGACCCTGGCACCCAGCCGCCGACGGACCCGGGGACTCCGCCGACGACGGATCCCGGCACCCAGCCGCCGACGACCGAGCCTCCGGTCGCCCCGCCCACGGACACGCGCCCGTCGACGGGCATGCAGCGGATCGTGAACGGGGTCATGCAGGATGTGAAGGCCTACGCTTACGAAGGGCCGGTCAACACCCTGCAATGGACCTTCATGGGCGACGAGCAGGGCGAGGTCGTCAGCGCGTCGAGCGGCAACGACTTCCTGAACCTGCTGGGCGGTGACGATGCCGCCGTGGGCGGGGCCGGCGACGACGTGCTGGACGGCGGCTCCGGGTCGAACTGGCTGATCGGCGGCGAGGGCAACGACACCTTCTTCGTCGACGGCCGCAATTCCACCCCGACCTGGTCGACCGTCGTCGACCTGGAAAAGGGCGAGTGGGCCACCCTGTGGGGCTTCCGCTCCGGCACCTCCAAGGTCACCTGGGAGGAGATGGGCGGCGCCGAAGGCTACAAGGGCGCTACCGTGCATGTGGACATCGACGGCAACGGCAGCATCGACGCCAGCATGACCTTCACCGGCAAGTCCGTAGGCTCCATGACGACGACCAACGGAACGGTCGCCGGCGAGAACTACATCGCCTTCATCAATCTCTGATCCGTTCCGTCGAAAGCGGTTTCGAAACCTCCGGCCCGCGGGCGTGATGCCTCTGGGCCGGAGGCCCTTTGCGTTTGGCCGCTGTTGATGCCGGCTGTTGATGCACGAAAGGGTACCGTCAACCTTGACCGATTCGGGCGTCCATCGTATCGGTTGAACACGGCAAGCGCATTCGCTGTGGAGGTTGACGTGCGTGGCGAAGACATGAGGCTCCTGCGCGAGGAGCGCAAACTTTCACAGCCGGATTTCGCGGCCTGGCTGAACGAGCGGCTGGAGCGTCGTTACGACCGTTCCAAGATTTCCCGCTGGGAAAGCAACAGCGAAAAGATCCCCGACGCGGTCGTCCGTTTCCTCCTGAAGGAAACGGCCATCGTGGACGGCAAGCACGGTCCGGCGCTCGTCATCTGCCTCGCCAACCAGAAGGGCGGCGTGGGCAAGACCACCTGCACGGTGAACACCGCCAGCATCCTGGCCCGCGAAGGCTACCGCGTCCTGATCATCGACGCCGACCCGCAGGCGAACGCCACCGCCCACCTCGGCATCGACCTGATCGAGTATGAGGAAGGCCGGCGCAAGTCGCTCGCCCACGTCCTGCGCGAGGAGGTCGCCATCGAGGACATCACCGTCCCGGTCGGCGACACGGGGCTGGAGATCGCCCCGTCGAGCATCGAGCTGGCCTCGGTCGAGGTGGAGCTGACCGCCGACGCGAGCGGGCCGATGGCCCTGCGCGAGCGGTTGCAGGATGCCCGGCAGCTTTACGACTTCATCTTCATCGACTGCCCGCCGAACCTCGGCCAGTGCACCGCCAACGGGCTGGTGGCGTCGGACATCATCGTCATCCCCTGCCAGACCGAATACCTGTCGTCCATCGGCGTGAACCACCTGCTGAAGACGATCAACAAGCTGAAGCGGCGCTGCCATCCCAGCTTGGCGGTGCTGGGCATCCTGCCGACCATGCACAACGCCCGCCTGAACCAGCATCAGGTGACGCTGGAGCAGCTGCACACCGCGCTGGGCAGCACGCTGCGCATCTTCCCGCCGGTGCCGCGGGCGACGATCTACGGCGACGCGGCGCTCGCCGGACGCGCCGCGCTGGAGGCGGTGCCGGACGCGCCGGGGGCCTCCTCCTACCGGGCGCTCGCCGACGCTATCGCCGCGGAACGCCGCAAGCGCGTGGAGGTGGCCAATGTCGCGTAAGCTCGGAACCGGGAATCTCGCCCGGCTGAACGCCATGAGCCGCGGCGCGCTCGCCGTCTTCGCAGAGCCGGAGCATGGGGTGCGGCTCGTCTACCCCGACGTGGACTGGATCGAGGCCAACCCCGACCAGCCGCGCCGTCGCTTCGACGAGGCGGAGCTGGAAGCCCTGACGGAGTCCATCCGCAAATACGGCCTGCAACAGCCCATCGGCGTGCGGGAGCTGGGGCCGAGCCGCTTCCAGCTGGTGTTCGGGGAACGGCGCCTGCGCGCGGTCCGCGCGCTCGGCCAGCAGACGGTCCCCTGCATCCTGGTGCCGGACGGCATCGACACGGCCGAAGTGGCGGTCGTGGAAAACGTGTTGCGGGCCGACCTGACCCCCTTCGAAGAAGCGGACGCCTTCGTGGCGCTGGTGGAGAAGCACGGCTATTCCCACGCCGATCTTGGCCAGATCATGGGCCGCGACCGGGCCGAGATCACCAAGACCATCGCGCTGACCAAGGTTTGCGCGGCGGTGCGCGAACGCTACGAGGAAACGCCGAAGAAAGTCGCGCGCTACAAGCTGTACCAGATCGCCGCCATCGACGATCCGGACGGGCAGATGCGCCTGTGGGAGACGCTGGTCAGCGACCAGACCCTGCCCGCGCCGCCCGTGGCGCCGCCGGCTGATGATGGCCAGGGGCGCAATGCGGCCGCCAATCGGGACGAGCCGGAAGCCGTGCTGAGCGCCTTCAGCCTTCGGGTTTCGCGCAACATCCTGCGCACGCGGGAAGCCTTGCAGGCTTTCCAGGAAAAGCCGAAGCGGCTGGAGGACATGGACCGCGAGGTCCTGCACGACTTGCGCACCGCCATCGACGCCATCCTTGGCGGCGATCCCGCCTGACGGAACGTGGTGATGCGGCCGGCGCACGAAAGCGCCCATGATCGGCCGGCCGCATCACCCTTTCGCACATGGCTGCGCCATGCGCCGTCCGTATGATTGGTGAGAATTCTCACCGTTATGTCGTAAGCGGAGCAACGGTGAGAATTCTCACCGGATCTTTTCCAATTCCGACCCGACAGCCCGCCCGCTCCCAAAGAAAAACCCGCCGGCAAGCCACCGGCGGGTTTTTCTTCGGCCTCAGAGAAACGATGCGGATCAGATCGCCTGGAGATAAGCCGGATCCAGCGCGCCGTGGCGGAAGGGGATCCAGTCCTTGTGGTCGGCGCGGTACTGAAGGCCGTAGGGGTTCTTGAAGAAAATCTTCTGAAGCGGCTGGCCGCCCTCGGCGCGCGTGCGCTCCAGGTCGATCAACGGCGATGCGGCGAACACCTTCTCCCAAAGCTCGGCGTTGTCCACTTCGCGGCCGGCGTTCTTGACGTAGTCGCGCGCCGTGTCGCTCAGTTGCCAGGCCTCTTCGACCATCGCGTAATAGTCCACAGTACCCTCGGCCATGACTCCGCTCCGAAGCATCTCAGATGCCGCTGAAATAGCGCATTTTCGCGCAAGAGGAAACCTCCCTGCATGGGAGGCGTCTCAACCGGATCAGTGTGGAGACGAGAGGCCCAGCGCGCCGGTCAGGGCTGTTACGACGCGGTCCACGTCGGTGTCGGCCATGGCCGGGAACAGGGGCAGCGACAGGGTGCGCGCGAAATGCTCGTCCGCACCGGGCAGGGCGAGGTCGCCGTAGCGGCGGCGCCAATAGGGCTGGCGGTGCACCGGGATGTAGTGGACCTGGCTGCCGATGCCGCGCGCCCGCAGATCGGCCATCACCTGCCCCCGCGCCCGGCCGGCCGCGGCGAAGTCGATGCGGACGGCGCACAGGTGCCAGGCCGGCCGGCACCAGGGAACGCGGGCTGCCGGAAGGACGAGCGGGGCGAGCGGGGCGAGGCGCTCCGCATAGAGGTCCATCAGATGCCGGCGGCGCGCCACGAAGGCGTCCAGCCGCGCCATCTGGCTGAGCGCCAGGGCCGACTGGAGGTCGGTCAGCCGGTAATTGAAGCCCGGCTCGGCCATCTCATAGTACCAGGGGTTCACGGTCCCGGCCTCGTCGAAGGCGGCCTCACGATCCTCGAACGCGGCCGGGTCGCGCTCCATGCCGTGGTTGCGGAAGCGGCGCAGGCGGACGGCCAGATCCGGATCGTCGGTGGTCACGGCCCCGCCCTCGCCGGCCGCGATGGTCTTCACAGGGTGGAAGGAAAAGGCGGTCATCGTGTTGAAGGCGCCGGCTCCAAAAGAACCGGAACCGACCGGCACGGCCCGCCCGTCCGGCGCAACGTCCAGGCTGCCGATGGCGTGGCAGGCGTCCTCGATGACGGCAAGGCCGCGCCGCGCGGCAAGCGCGTGGAGGCCCGCCCGGTCAGCGGTCTGCCCGGCGAAATGCACGGGCGCCAGGGCGCGAACGCGCCAGCCGGCCCGTTCGGCGCGGGTGATGGCGTCGGCCGCCTGCTCCGGCCCCATCAGGCCGGTCGCGGGATCGACGTCGGCGAAGGCTACTTCCGCCCCCACGTAGCGGGCGGCGTTGGCCGTGGCGAGGAAGGTGACGCTGGGCACCACCAGGGCGTCTCCGGGACCGAGCCCGAGCGCCAGGCAGGCCAAGTGCAAGGCGGCGGTGCCGTTGGCGCAGGCGACGGCGTGCGCGGCGCCGGTGCGTGTGCCAAGCGCCCGTTCGAAGGCTTCGACCGCCGGCCCCTGGGTCAGCCAGTCGCCGCGCAAGGTCCGGACCACCGCCTCGATGTCGGCCTCGTCGATGTCCTGGCGGCCGTAGGGCAGGAAGGGAAGCGCCTCGGTCATCGCGGAGCCCCCGTCACGGAGCTTCGGCGATGAGGCGCGTCAATCGGTCGCTGTCGAGCCAGTCGTCGTTGATGTCGCTGGCGTAGCGGAATCCGTCCGCCACCGGGCGGGCGCCCAGGCGCTTGTACGGCTCGTGCGTCCAGAAGGCGAAGGCCGGCTCGATCACGAAGCGGTCCGGCAGTTCGAAGGTCTGGCGGGAGTCGTCCTCGGTGATCATCACCTCGTGCAGCTTCTCGCCCGGTCGGATGCCGATCACCTTGTGCGGCAGGTGCGGCGCCATCGTGCGCGCCACGTCGACGATGCGCATGCTGGGGATCTTGGGCACGAAGATCTCGCCGCCCTGCATCATCGCGATGCAGGAGGCGACGAAGTCGACGCCGTGCTGCAGCGTGATCCAGAAGCGCGTCATGCGCTCGTCGGTGACCGGCAGGCATTCCGCCCCGTCCGCGATCATCTTGCGGAACAGCGGGATGACCGACCCACGCGACCCCACCACGTTGCCGTAGCGCACCACCGAGAAGCGGGTGCCGCGCGAACCCGACAGGTTGTTGGCGGCGATAAAGATCTTGTCCGACGCCAGCTTGCTGGCGCCGTAGAGGTTGACCGGGTTGGCCGCCTTGTCGGTGGACAGCGCGATGACCCGCTGCACGCCCGTGTTCAGCGCGGCCCGCACCACGTTCTCCGCCCCGTAGACGTTGGTGTGGATGCATTCCATGGGGTTGTATTCGGCGGCCGGCACATGCTTCAGCGCGGCGGCGTGGACGCAGACGTCCACCTCGCGCATGGCCAGTTCCAGCCGTTCGCGGTCGCGCACGTCGCCGATGAAGAAGCGCAGCGTGGAAGACCATTCGGGGCCGAGCTGCTGCTGCATCTCGTACTGCTTGAACTCGTCGCGGGAAAACACGATGACCCGGCGCGGCTTGGCGCGGCGCAGCACCGTGTCCACGAACCGGCGCCCGAAGGAGCCGGATCCGCCCGTCACCAGGACCGAACGTCCGTTCAGCATATCGAAGCCGGATTGCAGCACCCCGGTCGGCGCTTCGCTCAGACGGTCAGGCTGCTGCATGGTCACCGTGGTCGTGTTCATCGTCCATGGACATCGTTCCGGGCGACCTTAGCCCGGCACCCCCTATCAGTAGGTTAAGATTTGGGAAACGGAAACCGAATGCTTGCGGATGCCAAAGCGGTTTCCGCCATGAAGAAAACTGTTGCATCGCCGACCGCCCTTTGCACTCTGGCGTGCATCGAGCCCAGCGAGCGACACGCCATGACAGCACTGGATGCGGCGCTTTTCCATCACAATTCGGGCAACGTCCGCGATGCCGAGGCACTCTACCGCACCGTCCTGCGGGACGATCCGCGCAACGCCGACGCCCTCCATGGCCTGGGCGTCCTGTGCCTCAACACCGGGCGTCTCATCGAGGCGGAGGGGCTGATCCGTTCCGCGATCACGGTCCGGCCGGTGCCGGAATTCTTCTTCCACCTCGGCCTTGCGCTGGAATGGTTGGGACGGGCGAGGGCGGCGATTGCCTCCTACCGGCGCGCCGTGGCGATCCGGCCGGATTTTCACGAGGCGCTGTGCAACCTCGGCGCCCTTCTGAACACGCAGGGTTTCCTGAAGGAATCCGCCGTCGTCTACCGCCGCGTCATCCGGTTCCGCCCGGACCATGTCAACGCGATCGCGAACCTGGGCGTGATCCTGCAGACGTGGGGCAGGCCGGAGGAAGCGGAACCCCTGTTCCGCCGCGCGCTCGCCATCGACCCCATCGTCCCGGAAATCCTCTTCAACCTGACCATCGGGCTGGAGAAGCTGGGGCGGCT
The DNA here is from genome assembly GCA_023413605.1 of Pseudomonadota bacterium. Taxonomy (GTDB): domain Bacteria; phylum Pseudomonadota; class Alphaproteobacteria; order Azospirillales; family Azospirillaceae; genus Azospirillum. The sequence goes on along the minus strand of JAEZPL010000504.1, from coordinate 6,227 downwards.
GGGCGAGGCTGTCACCGCGGCACGCCGTACCCTGGCGGTCCGGCCCGGCTATGCGGAGGCCGCCTGCCTCCTCGGCTCCGTCCTGTGGGCGCAGGGGCACCCCCGGCAGGCGGTCGCGGCGCACCGGAACGCCCTGGTGGTGCAGCCGGATTTCCCGGAGGCGCTGACCAACCTTGCCAACGCCCTGCACTCCCTGGGGCGGCTGGACGAGGCAATCGCGTCCTGTGGCCGGTCCCTGGCCAGCCGTCCGGCCGTCCCGAACACGCACTGGAACCGTGCGTTGTCCCGGCTGCTCAGCGGGGACTTCGTCCGGGGGTGGGAGGATTACGAATGGCGGTGGCTCCGTCCGGAATTCGGGGGGCCGCCGCCCTTCGCGCAACCGCTCTGGCGGGGTGAGCCCGCGGAAGGCAAGACGCTGCTCGTCCACGCCGAGCAAGGATTTGGGGACGCCATCCAATTCATCCGCTACGTCCCGGCCGTCGTGGAGCGGGGATGGCGCGTCGTCGTGCAGGCGCCGCGCCCGCTGCTGCGGCTGCTCGGCGGCATGGTCGGGATGAACATGGCCGGGATGGACGGCGTATCGCTGGTGGCGAAGGATGATCCGCTGCCGGCCTTCGACGCCCATTGCCCGATGCTCAGCCTGCCGCGCGCCTTCGGGACGACGTTGCGGACGATCCCGGCGCCGGTTCCCTATCTGAGTGCCGAGCCGGACCGGGTCACGGCCTGGGGCCGGCGGCTGGCGTCCCTGCTGCCGGGCGCAGGATTCCGCGTCGGCATTGCTTGGCAGGGCAATCCCCAGGCGACGATCGACCGAGGCCGGTCCTTCCCGCTCGCCGAACTGGCGCCGCTCGTGCGCGTGCCCGGCGTCCGGCTGGTCAGCCTGCAGAAGAACCACGGGCTGGAACAGCTCGATCACCTGCCGGGGGGCATGGCGGTCACCACCCTCGGCGCGGATTTCGATGGCGGACCGGATGCCTTCGTCGACACTGCGGCGGTGATGATGGGGCTGGATCTGGTCGTCACCTCCGACACGGCGGTTGCCCACCTCGCCGGCGCGCTCGGCCGGCCGGTGTGGCTGGCCCTGCGGGCGGTGCCGGACTGGCGATGGCTGATGGCCGGGGACGCCAGCCCCTGGTACCCGACGATGCGGCTGTTCCGGCAGGAGCGGGCAGCGGACGGGGACTGGACCCCCGTCTTCGCGCGGATGGCCGAGGCGCTGTCGGCGCTCGCTGCGGAGACGGCGGCGCGCCGGACCGCAATTCCCGCGGAGATCGCGCCGGGGGAGTTGCTGGACAAGCTCACCATCCTGGATATCAAGCTCGATCGTATCCGGGAACCGGCCAAGCGGCGCAACGTGGAGGCCGAGCATGCGCTGCTGACGCAGACCGCCGCCCGGCATCTGCCGGCCACCGCCGAACTGGCCGAGTTGACCGCGGCGCTGAAGGCGATCAACGAGGCCCTGTGGGTGATCGAGGATGACATCCGCGACTGCGAGCGCGCCGGTGACTTCGGCCCGCGCTTCATCGAGCTGGCCCGCGCCGTCTACCACACGAACGACCGGCGTGCGGCCGTGAAGCGGCGAATCAACGAGGCGCTCGGCAGCGGGCTTCTCGAAGAGAAGTCCTACGCGGCTTACTGAGGGAATTGTCCGGGAGGGAAAAGTCGCCTTCGTGAGACTGGAGCGGGCGAAGGGATTCGAACCCTCGACCCCAACCTTGGCAAGGTTGTGCTCTACCCCTGAGCTACGCCCGCGCCGCTCCAACGAAGGAGGCAGGGAGATACCTCACAGGGCCGGCGGAATGCAAGCCCTCAGTGAGGCCCTCGCTTCACTTTTCTCGGCACGATCCCATTGCTCCACCCCGTTGACCCAACCATGACGTATCGGAATGGGATGTTAGGCTTTAAGTTATACCCCGCTCAACGCGATTGACTTCGATGCGTCGCCTGTGGAACTTTCCTCTCACAAAACAAAGGCCTTGAGGTCTGGGGAGGAAACCAAAAATATCATAATGCTCCAAGAGCATTAGGCTGCCGCGCCGACCTCGGGTCCGGGCGCGGCATTTTTTTGTCCTGACTGGTAATACCAGCGACCGGGCCGGCCGAACACGACTGGACATGAAAAGGGCGGGCGACCTCTTTGGCCGACCCGCCCTTTGCCCATGCAAGGCCCCTCCCCCCTTCGGGGTTGAAGCGTTCCTCAGAGCGTGATGCCAGCCGCCTCCAGATAGGGCTGGAGCTTCAGCACCTCCACGGTGGTCTGGCCGCTGCGCAGCTTCTCGCGCATCTCCTCCTCGATCCGCTCGCGCTCCACCGCCTTGACGAGCGTCGCGGCGGCGTCCGCCTGGGGCACGACAACCACGCCGTCGTCGTCGCCCACGACGATGTCGCCCGGCGTCACCACCACGCCGCCGCACACGATGGCCGTGTTCACCTCGCCGATGACCAGGCTCTTGGTGGTTCCCTTCATGCTCGTGCCGCGGCAGAAGACCGGGAAACCCATGTCGCGGATGGTCACGGCGTCGCGCACGCAGCCGTCGATGACCAGCCCGGCCAGCCCGCGCTGGAGCGCCGCGACGGTCAGGATGTCGCCCCAGGGGCCGGCCTCGGTCATGCCCTTGAAGTCGACGACCAGCACGTCGCCCGGCTTGGTCAGCGCCATGGCGGTGTGAATCATCAGGTTGTCGGCCGGCCCGCCGGAGACGGTCACGGCCGGGCCGGACAGCCGCATTCCCGGATAGAGCGGCTTGATCGGGAAGGACATGGCGCCCTTCTTGCCCATCGCCTCGTGCAGCGTGGCGGGGGACTGGTTGCGGAAGGCCTCGACCAAGTCGGGGGCCGGGCGGGGGAAGTCGTGGATCACGGTCATCACGGGTGAAAACCTTTCGCGGCGCGTGCCCTCCCAGGCAGCGGCTTCGGACCGGGGGGCGGGGTTCCAGGGAAGGGGAGAGCGGGGGAGGGCGATGCGGGAGGGCTTATTCTTCCTTGAAGGCCTCGTCCCGCTGCCGCCGGATCGAGGGCAGCACCATCAGCGCCAGCAGGGCCGCGCCGGCGGCCAGCAGACTGCCGCTGATCGGGCGGGTGGCGAAGACGGTGAGGTCGCCGCCCGACAGCAGAAGGGCGCGGCCCAGGTTCTCCTCCAGCAAGGGGCCCAGGACGAAGCCCAGCATCAGCGGCGCCGGCTCGCAGTCCAGCTTGCGCAGCACGTAGCCGAGGATGCCGAACAGCGCCATCAGCACGACGTTGAAGGTGCTGTTGTTCAGCGTGTAGGTGCCGATGCAGCAGAAGACCAGGATGGCCGGGAACAGATAGCTGTAGGGGACCTTCAGCAGGCGCACCCACAGCCCGATCATCGGCAGGTTCAGGATCACCAGGATCACGTTGCCGACCAGCATGCTGGCGATCATGCCCCAGAACAGCTCCGGCTGCTTGGTCATGATCTGCGGTCCCGGCGTGATGCCGTGGATGGTCATGGCGCCGATCATCAGCGCCATGATGGCGTTGGGTGGGATCCCCAGGCTCAGCATCGGGATGAAGCAGGCCTGCGCGGCGGCATTGTTGGCCGCCTCGGGCGAGGCCACGCCCTCGATGGCGCCCCGTCCGAAGCGGTCCGGCCGGCGGGAGAGTTTCTTTTCCAGCGAATAGGCGGCGAAGGAGGCGAGCGTCGCGCCGCCGCCGGGCAGGATGCCCAGAAGCGTGCCCAGCACCGTGCCGCGCACCGCCGCCGGCCCGGCCTCGCGGACGTCCTGCCGGCTCGGCCACAGGGTGGAGATGGGGGCGGTCGTCCGGCCGGCGCCGCCGGTCTGTTCCAGGCTGGTGATGATCTCCGCCAGGCCGAACAGCCCCATGGCGAGCGGCACGAAGTCGATGCCGTCGTACAGCTGCGGCAGGCCGAAGGTGAAGCGCGTGTCGCCGGAGCTGACATCCGTGCCGGCCATGCTCAGCAACAGCCCCAGCAGGATCATGGCGATGGCCTTCACGACCGAGCCGTGCGCCAGGGTCACGGCGCCGATCAGGCCCAGCAGCATCAGCGACACATACTCCGCCGGCCCGAAGGCGAGCGCCACGCCGGCCAGCGGCGGGCCGGCCACGGCGACCACCAGCGTGGTGACGATGCCGGCGAACAGCGAGGCGAGCGCCGCCGTGGCGAGCGCCACCCCGGCCCGGCCCTGCCGCGCCATCTGGTAGCCGTCCAGACAGGTGACCACCGAGGAGGACTCGCCCGGCAGGTTGACCAGGATGGCCGTCGCCGAGCCGCCGTACTGCGATCCGTAGAAGATGCCGGCCAGCATGATCAGCGCGCCGACCGGCGGCAGGTGGAAGGTCAGCGGCAGCAGCATGGCCACCGTCGCCGTCGGGCCGATGCCCGGCAGCACGCCGATCAGCGTGCCAATCAGCGCCCCGCCGAAGCAGAGCATCAGATTCTCCGGCGACAGCGAGACGCCGAGGCCGAGGACGAGGTTGCCGAACAGGTCCATCACGGCAGCACCTGCAGCGGCAGGCCCAGGCCCCAGACGAACAGGGCGATGCAGCCGAACGCAAGCGCCCCGCCGAGCAGCAGCAGCGGAAGCAGGCGGAGCGGCTGGCCGGCCAGGTTGCCCAGCCCCACCAGCAGCAGCACCGCGGCCACAAGGCCCAAGCTCTCAAGCGCCGCGGCGAAGGCCAGCACCGCCACCGTCACCCCGATCAGCGGGCGCCACGCCCAGGCCGACAGACCGGAGTCGGCCGACAGCAGGCCGCGCCCGGCGGTGATCGCGCCGGACAGGACCAGCAGCAGGCCGAGCATCCGGGGGAAGAAGCCGGACTGCACCGCGGCGAGCGTGCCGGTGGGCCAATCGCGGCCCAGCCACAGGGCGCCGAGGCCGAAGGCGGCGATCAGCAGGCCGGCGACCAGATCCTGTGACGCCAGAGCCCGCCGCACGCGTCCCGGTGAGCGGCCAGGGGGGGCCGCGCCGTCGTCCCGGGTGCCGGCCGGTGGGGAGGCCGGGGAGATGGAGGCTGGGGCTGTGCTGATGTCGGGCAGTGGAACGCTCGGCATGGATGTCTTCCAGGAATGGCCTGGGCCTGCAACGCGGATGCGGCATGCCGTGACGGGTTCGGCATTCGCACGTTCACAACGCCAGGAATAAAATTATGCGGTCATCTATATCGGCCGTTGCCGAACTCTGTCCGGCTTATAACTGTAAGACGCATGGAATTCACGCCTTGATCTGAATCAGCTGCAGAGGAGCGGAGATTTGATGGCCGAAGCGTGCCGAGTCGAAGTCCGGGCTGCCGCTCCCGTTGCCCGGCGCCCTAACCGCTGCTCATGGCGCATCGCAAAGGGGAGACGTGCGCGATGCGGAAACGCCTGCACCCTGGACTGTTGAAAGAAAGCAAACGTAAGCTTTGCCATTCGCTTCATGGCATTCCACATAAAGAACTCGCGCAGGGTGTCCGGTTACGGAGACCGCCGAAAAGTGGGTATGTCTTCGGGATGTGTGGGTTGTTTACTGGCTGTTAATCAAATTGGCTCATACATGGCTTCACCAAGATTTCTTGGTTTCCTCCCTCCCAGAACTAGGCTGCGCCGCAACGGCTGCAGCCTTTTCTTTTTTCCGGTCCGTTTGGGAACCGGATGGCCGCTCGGCGGGTTGGGAGCCGGACGACGGAAAAGCGGCCGCGCGCACCGCGGCCCTCACCGTTCGATGTCCGTGGGGCTTGACCTTTGCTGCAACGCAGCATAGATTGTCCTTCGGATGCCCTTTGGGCGTTTCCTCCCTAGACTTAAAGGCCGCGCCGTCCTGGCTGCGGCCTTTTTCTTGCCTCCGGTCCGTGGGGGATGCATCCCGGCGGGCGTGTGATCGTCTCTCGCGGCGCGGTAGCGCCCATGATATGCAAGCCGGACCATCGGAACCCCGGTTCCAAAAAACAAAGGCCCGCACCCATGGCCGAACGCCGTCCGCTTTCCCTGTCCACCCTCCGCAACCTGGGGCGAGGGCTGCTCGTCCTGCTCCTGCTCGGCGGAGCCGGAGCCTGGTGGGCGTGGCATGGAACCTTCGGGATGGACGCGCTTCAGGACATCCTGCGCCACCACCCCGCGGCACCGGTGCTGTTCCTGCTTCTGCACATCCTGGCCAGCCTGCTGTTCTTCCCGCGCTCCGTCATGGCGATGGTCGCCGGGCTGGTCTTCGGCGTCTGGTGGGGCGGGGTGCTGGCGGCGGCGGGCAGCGTGATCGGCGCCTCCACCG
>JAEZPL010000452.1 GCA_023413605.1 Pseudomonadota bacterium | reverse complement strand
GTCCTGGCGGGAGCGGAAGCGGACGTGCAGGGCGGCGGCCAGAACCTCGGCCGGCACGGCCTCCTCGATGGCGGCCATCAGCGACCAGCGGCCCTCGCCGGAATCCTCCACCACGCCCGGAAATTCCGACAGCGTCGGGCTGCCGGCCAGCGCGATCGCGGTCAGGTCGAGCAGCCAGGAGCTGACGACACTGCCGCGCCTCCAGACCTCTGCAATCTCGTCCAGCGGCAAGTCGAAGCGATGCTCCTCCGGCAGGGCCGTGGAGTTGGCGTTCTTCAGGATGTCGAAGCCCTCGGCATAGGCCTGCATCAGGCCGTATTCGATGCCGTTGTGGATCATCTTCACGAAATGTCCGGTGCCGCTGGGACCGGCATGGAGGTAGCCCCGTTCCGCTCGCGGATCCTGTTCGGCACGGCGCCCCGGCGTCGGCGGTGCCGCGCCGCGGCCGGGGGCCAGGGCGGAGAAGATGGGGTCCAGTCGGTCGACCGTCTCCCGGTCGCCGCCGATCATCAGGCAATAGCCGCGCTCCAGCCCCCAGATGCCGCCGGACGTGCCGACGTCGAGGTAATGCAGCCCCTTCGCCTTCAGGGCGGCGGCGCGGCGCACGTCGTCTTTCCAGAAGCTGTTGCCGCCGTCGATGATTGCGTCGCCGGGCGACAGCAGGTCCGCCAGCGCGAACACGGTCTCCTCCGTGACGGAGCCGGCGGGAAGCATGACCCAGACCGCACGGGGCGGATCCAGCTTCGCCACGAGGTCGCGGAGATCCTCGCTGCCGATGGCGCCGTCCGCCGCCACCGCCTGGACGGAGTGCGGATTCCGGCTTTGGACGACGATGTGATGCCCGGCCCGGATGAGGCGGCGCGCGATGTTCGCGCCCATCCGGCCAAGTCCGACCACGCCAAGCTGCATCGCACGGCTCCTTCCCTTGTCAGTGTGGTGCCGGGGGCAGGTCAGCCCCGGCGCGTCTTCGCGGCGGCGATCTGTTCCTTCGCCGCGGCGACCACGGCGTCTGCGGTGAAGCCGAAATGCGTCAGCAGATCCTTCAGCGGGGCCGACGACCCGAAGGTGTGCATGCCGATCTTGGCACCGGTCATCCCGACATAGCGGTCCCAGCCGATGACCGATCCCTGCTCGACCGAGACGCGGGCAGTGACGGCGGGTGGCAGCACGCTCTCCCGGTAGGCCTCGTCCTGCCGCTCGAACAGCTCCCACGACGGCATGCTGACGACACGCGCGGCGATGCCGTCCTGCGTCAGCGTCTCGAACGCGGCGACGCACAGGGAAACCTCGCTGCCGGTGCCGACCAGGATGACCTCCGGCGTCCGCCCGTCCGGCGGGTCGGCCAGGACATAGGCGCCGCGCGCCAGCCCCTCGGCGGGGGCGTAGCGGCTGCGGTCCAGCGTCGGCACGGCCTGCCGCGTCAGGACGAGACAGGCGGGATCGTGCCGCAGTTCCAGGATCACCCGCCACGCCGCGACCACCTCCTGCGCGTCGGCGGGGCGCAGGACGGTCAGGCCGGGGATGGCGCGCAGGCCGACAAGCTGCTCGATGGGCTGGTGGGTCGGGCCGTCCTCCCCCACGCCGATGGAATCGTGGGTGAAGATCCAGATCGCCGGCAACTCCATCAGCGCCGACAGGCGCAGCGACGGCTTCATGTAGTCGGAGAAGATCAGGAAGCCGGAGCCGTAGGCGCGCAGCCGCGACAGGGCGAGGCCGTTCACCACGGCGCCCATCGCGTGCTCCCGTACACCGAAATGCAGGTTGCGCCCGCCGGGCTCGTCCGGCCCCAGGTCGCCGGCCCCATTGAAGGTCAGGCGCGTCTTGGTGGACGGCGCCAGATCCGCCGACCCGCCGATCAGTTCGGGATAGCGCGCGGCGATGGCGTTCAGCACCTTGCCGGAGGAATCCCGCGTCGCCAGCCCCTTGGGATCGGCCGGGAAGTCGGGCAGGTCGGCGTCCCAGCCCGGCGGCGGGCGGCGGTCCAGCACGCGCTGAAGCTCGGCGGCCAGATCCGGGTGGGCGGCGCGGTAGCGCTCCAGCATCGCGGACCACGCCTCGCGCAACCTGCGCCCGCGCTGCCCGATGCCCTCCGCGAAATGCCGATAGACGCCGTCCGGGACGAGGAACTGAGCGTCCTCCGGCCAACCGTAGCTTTTCTTGGCGAGCCGCACCTCGTCCTCGCCCAGCGGTTCGCCGTGGGCGGCTGCGGTGTCCTGCTTGTTCGGCGCGCCGTAGCCGATGTGGCTGTGCACGACGATCATCGTCGGGCGGTCGGATTGGCGGGAGCGGTCGAGCGCATCGGCCAGGGCGGCGGTGTCGTTGGCGTCGGCCACCGCCATCACGGTCCAGCCGTAGGCGGCGAAGCGCGCGGCCACATCCTCGGTGAAGGCCAGATCGGTGCCGCCTTCGATGGAGATGCGGTTGCTGTCGTAGATCCAGCAGAGGTTGGACAGCTTCAGGTGCCCGGCCAGCGACGCGGCCTCGCTCGCCACGCCCTCCATCATGTCGCCGTCGCCGCACAGCGT
>JAEZPL010000427.1 GCA_023413605.1 Pseudomonadota bacterium | reverse complement strand
TGATCCTGATGGACGAGCCCTGCTCGGCGCTCGACCCCATCGCGACCGCGCACATCGAGGAGCTGATCGACGAGCTGCGCGAGAACTACACGATCGTCATCGTCACCCACAACATGCAGCAGGCGGCCCGCGTGTCCCAGAAGACCGCGTTCTTCCACCTGGGCGAGATGGTGGAGTGCGACGACACCGAGGAAATCTTCACCAACCCGCGCGACGAGCGCACCCAGGGCTACATCACCGGCCGCTACGGCTGAGCCGGTGGGAAGCCGCCCTCCGGAGGGGACGCGGGGCATGACGGAACACATCGTTCGCTCCTTCGCCCAGGAACTGCAACGCCTGTCCAACCTGATCACGCAGATGGGCGGCGTGGCCGAGGCGCAGGTGGATGCCGCCGTGAAGGCGGTCGCCCGCCGCGACGTGGCGCTGGCCACCCAGGTGATGCAGGCCGACCAGCGCCTCGACGCCTACGAGCGCGACATCGACGCGGAGGCGATCCGCCTGCTGGCGCTCCGCCAGCCGATGGCGCAGGATCTGCGCGAGATCGTGTCGGCGCTGAGGATCTCCTCCGACCTGGAACGGATCGGCGACTACGCCTCCAACATCGCCAAGCGGTCGCTGGCGGTGGCCCAGGTTCCGGCGGTGCGGCCGGCGATGGGCATTCCGCGCATGGGCCGGTTGGTGGAGGCGATCATGAAGGACGTGCTCGACGCCTACATTGAGCGCGACGTGGCCAAGGCCGTCGCTGCGTGGGAGCGCGACGAGGAGCTGGACGACCTCTACACCAGCCTGTTCCGCGAGGTCCTGACCACCATGATGGAGGATCCGCGCAACATCACGCCCTGCACGCACCTGCTCTTCATGGCGAAGAACCTGGAGCGGATCGGCGACCACGCGACCAACATCGCGGAAACCATCCATTTCCTGGTGGTCGGCGCCCCCCTGCGGGGCGAGCGGCCGAAGAGCGACGACAGCAGCTTCGCCGTGGTCGGGCCAATCAACGAAGACGCGTCCCAGAGAGTGGGGGAATCATGAACTCGGCGCAGAAGCCGCTCGTCCTCATCGTCGAGGAAGAGGCCGACATCGGGACGCTGTTGAAGTACAACCTGGAAAAGGAAGGCTTCCGGGTGAACGCCGCCACCGACGGCGAGGAAGCCCTTCTCCTGGCCGGGGAGCAGACGCCGAACATCGTTCTGCTGGATTGGATGCTGCCGCTGATGTCGGGGCTGGAGGTCTGCCGGCAGATGCGCCGCAACACCAAGATGCGCGACATCCCCATCATCATGCTGACCGCCCGTGGCGAGGAGGCCGACCGGGTGCGCGGCCTGAATTCCGGCGCCGACGACTACATCACCAAGCCCTTTTCCCCGACGGAACTGGTGGCCCGCATGCGCGCCGTTCTGCGCCGCGCCTCCCCCAGCCTGTCGGAGGAGGTGTTGCAGTTCGCCGACGTGACCATGGACCTCGCCGCCCACCGCGTGCGCCGCAACGGCCGCGACGTGCATCTGGGGCCGACCGAGTTCCGCCTGCTGCGCCATTTCATGCAGCACCCCGGCCGCGTCTTCTCGCGCGAACAGCTGCTGGACATCGTCTGGGGCCACGACGTCTACGTCGAGCCGCGCACCGTGGACGTCCACATCCGCCGCTTGCGCAAGGCGATGAACGACGACACGGAACTGGACCTGATCCGCACCGTGCGTTCGGCGGGGTATGCGTTGGACGAGAAGGCGGTGTAGGGGGGCGGTTTAAGAGCGAACCGTTGCCCCCTCCCTCCCCATGCGCAGCGGGGGAGGGTTAGGGTGGGGCAATCGCCGTCAGGGCGCCAGCAAGCCAATCGCCTCGCGCAGGATCGCGACCTTGGGGCCGAAGCGCTTTGCCTTGTCCCCATCCTCGATGAAGCCGATCATGATGCCCAGCGCGTGGGCGACCTGGGGGGCGAGGCCCGGCACCGGATGCGCCTTCACCGTGCGGGCGAGGTCGGCCAGGGCGGCCTCGTAAGGCTTGCCTTCGAAGCCGTCGGCGGCGATGGCCTCGAACCGGTTGGCGAATGCGATGACGAGCGCCGGGTCGATCACGGGCGTGCTCATACGAACAGGATCGCGCCGGTGGTGGGGGCGTCGTTCAGGAAGGTGACGACGCCCCCGGTCTTCACCGGCACGTCGTCGCGCAAGGGCGCGCCCGCGGGCAGGCCCAGCGCCTTCAACCCCATCTCGCAGGCCATCACCGTGACGTTCAGCGCCACGCAGGCGCCCAGCAGTTCCTCGAAGCCGGCAAGGCCGTTGGCGGTGAACCAAGCGTCGCGGTCGGCCGGGCGGCTGCCGTCGTCGGCGGGATCCAGCCCGTGCCAGCCGGGCGCGCCCGCTTCGCTCTCCGCCAGCAGGGTGCGCAACGCGCGGCCGGTGAAGAACAACGTGACCCTGCGGTTGGTCGCCGCCGCCGCGCTGGCCATCACCAGCGCGTAGTGCACGCGGTCGAAGCCGCCCGCGAACAGGACGATGGACAGGCTTTCGGGACCCTGCATGGGGGACTCCTGCCGGACGCGGCTCAATGACCGGAGAGGTCGTGGATGGTCGGGTGGGCGCCGCACAGCGGGCAGTCAGGGTCGCGCTTGACCATGATGCGCTGGAAGGACGCGTGGAGCGTGTCCATCATCAGCAGGCTGCCCGACAGGCCCTCGCCGATGCCCAGGATCTCCTTCAGCACTTCGGTCGTCTGGAGCGAACCGATGAAGCCGCCCAGCGCCCCCAGCACGCCGCCTTCGGAGCAGGACGGCACGAGGCCGCGCGGCGGCGGTTCCCGGAAGATGCAGCGGTAGCAGGGGTGCGGGTCGCCCAGATGCGCCTTGAAGGTTGA
>JAEZPL010000265.1 GCA_023413605.1 Pseudomonadota bacterium | reverse complement strand
CCGAGGTCGCACCCTCCGCCCCACCCGCCCCTCCCCCGGTTCTGCTGCGGGAACGGGCGGCGATCTTTCTCCTGGGATTCGCGGCGTTCCTGCCACTCTACGCGCCCCAATCGGTTCTTCCACAGCTGGCCAGCAGCTTCTCGGCCAGTCCTGCGGAGACCGGGGCGGTGATCGGCGCGACGACGCTGGCGGTCGCCATGTCGGCGCCGCTGGCCGGACCGCTGACCGACCGCTTCGGCCGTAAGCGTTCCATGCTGACGGCCATCTCCATCCTGGTGCCGCTGACGCTTCTTCTGACGCTGTGCGGCACCTTGGACGAATTGCTGGCCGTCCGTTTCACCCAGGGCATCGTGCTGCCGGCGCTGTTCACCGGCGCGGTCGCCTACATCGGCACCCGCTGGGAAGGCGCGCGCGGTGCGTCGGTTACCGGCATGTTCGTGACGGGATCGGCCATCGGCGGGTTCGCGGGCCGGTTCGTCGCCGGCCTGCTCGCCGATCTCACCGGATGGCAGAGCGGTTTCGCGGCCCTGGCCGCGGTCTCCGCGTTGTGCGCGGTCTTCGTGGGGCTCTGGCTGACGCCGGATGCCGCGCGCCAGACCGGGTCGATCCTGTCCAACCTCCAGGGCATGCGGGAGCATCTCCGCGATGGCCGGATCCGGGCGGTGAGCCTGTGCGGCGGCACCGTCCTGTTCTCCATGACCGGATGCCTGTCCTACCTCGGATTCCATCTGGCGGCTCCGCCCTTCGAACTGACGGCGGCTGGGATCGGGCTCGTCTTCCTGGTCTACCCGCTCAGCGCGACCGCCCCAATGGTCAACAGCCGGCTGCTGAGTGCCCTGGGGACGGGAAACGCGTATCGCGTGGCGTTCGGCGTCTGCGCGCTCGGACAGTTGCTCCTCTTGTTGCCCCATCTCGCGGCTGTGGTCGTGGGAACCGGCATTTTCCTCGGCGGCGTGTTCCTGTGCCAGTCGCTGGCGCTCGGCTATGTGGGCCGGGTGGCGACGACGAACAAAGGCGCGGCCGCCGGCCTTTACGTTTGCTGCTTCTACCTGGGCGGCAGCCTTGGCGCCATCGCGCCCGGCCTTCTGTGGAAGACCGCGGGATGGCCTGGATGCGTGGCCTTGGTTCTTGCCGCCCTTTCAACGGGCGCGCTCATTTCCCTGGCGATGCGCGAGGGGAGTCGCACCGCCGCGGACCCGGCCTGAGTTTCAGAGCCGCAAGCGCCCTGTCCAACCCTCCCCCCTCGAATGAGGAGAGTGCCATGGTCCATTTCACGAAACAGCGGCAGAGCACCGCCGACGCCGACGTATGCCGTAAGCTGAGCCTCAGCGGCCTCCTGCTCGCCGCCGGCCTGCTGGCGGGATCGCCGGCGCTCGCCGAGACCACGACGGCCGAGGTGGTCAAGCCGCCGTCGCCGAAGTCCACGATCCTGCTGCAGACCACGACCCACAGCAACGGGGTTCCGATCGTCTACCCGACGGGCGCGCCGCAGGTCACGGTGCGCATCACCGAAATCCCGTCGGGCGCGGACACTGGCGTCCACAACCACCCCACCCCGCTGGTCACCTACATCCTGGCGGGCGAGTTGAGCATCCGTACCGCGTCGGGCGCCACCCAAGTGTACAAGAAGGGCGACGTCTTCGTGGAGACGACGGAATTCCACCGCGGGGTCAACGAGGGCAAGGACCCTGTCCGGCTGCTCGCTTTCTACATCGGCGAAGTCGGGGCGCCCCTGTCCAACAAGCCGCCTCACTAAGCATCCTCTCGGAAATACGACGGCGCCGGAGCGGGATATCCCCGTTCCGGCGCCGCAGTTTTTTTATCGCAGGTGAATGTTGCGGATGATCATATCGGCGGATGGCCTGTGTGCCTTCGCCAGCACCCCGGCCATCGACCTGGCATCAGGCCGCCCGTATGCGGTCGGTGAAGGAGTTCACTTCGTCCTTCAGCAGCGACGTCTGGTGGGTCATGGTGCCCGAGCTTTCCAGGAGTAGCTCGGCGGAGCTGCCTGCGTCCGTCGCCTTGTGGAGCACGTGGGTGATGGTGCTGGCGACTTCCGTCGTGCCCAACGCCGCCTGACGCAGGTTGTCGCTGATTTCCGTCGTCGCCTGGAACTGCTTCTGCACCGCACCCGAGATGCTCATGGCGATGCTGTCCATGCGGTCGATGGTTTCACCGATCCGCTTGATGGCGTTCACCGCGCTGAAGGTGGTCGATTGGATGGCGTCGATCTGGACGCTGATCTCGCCGGTCGCGACAGTGGTCTGGTTGGCCAGCGCCTTCACCTCGTTGGCGACCACGGCGAAGCCCTTGCCAAACTCACCGGCGCGCGCGGCCTCGATCGTCGCGTTCAGCGCCAGCAGGTTGGTCTGCTTGGCGATGTTCTCGATCATATGGACCACGTCGCCGATGCGGCCGGCCGCATCGGCGAGCGCCGAAACGACACCGTTGGTCTCGCGCGCCTCGTTGACCGCTCCACGGGCGATCTCGGTGGACTGGGACGCCTGATTGCTGATGGCGGCGACGGAACGGGACAACTCCTCCACCGCGTCCGACACCATCTTGACGTTGATGCTTGCCTCTTCGGTGGCGGAGGCGCCTTGGGTGGCCAGATCGACCGTCTGTTCGGCAACGTTCGCGACGAGGCGTGCGTTGGTCTCCACCACCTCGGCCTCGCGGATGACGAGTTGGACCACGTCCATGACCGTGCTTTCGAAGTTCTCGGCCAGCTTGTTCATGGTCTCGCGCTTTTCCGCCTCGTTGCGCTGCCGCTGCTCTTCCTGCGCGTTGCGCATCCTCTCCATGTGGATGGCGTTTTCCTTGAACACTTGGACCGCGCGAGCCATGTCGCCGACCTCGTCCCGGTTCTCGGTGGCCGGGATGTCGATCGAGGTGTCGCCCTTGGCGAGCACGCTCATGGCCCTCGTCATGCTGCGGACCGGCCGGACGATCGAGTTGGCGATCAGCAGCGCGAAGACGATGCCGGCGAGCACCGCAATGACGGGCGTGATGACGGCCTGGCTCCAGCTGGCGTCGAGTGCCTCGGCGGCCCGCGACTGGGTCTGCGTCTGCATGTCCGAGAAGGTCGTGACGTTGCTCCGGACGACGCGCTCCAACTCGGCCAGGATGTCGCGGATCCGGGCCTGCGATTCGATCAGCGACTGGCTGCCGACGACGGCATCCTC
>JAEZPL010000264.1 GCA_023413605.1 Pseudomonadota bacterium | reverse complement strand
CATGTACAAGGCGTTGCTGAGCCATCCGGCCGTCGGGCGCTATTCGCTGCGGTCGATCCGCTACTGCATCTCCGGCGGCGCGCCGCTGCCGATGGAACTGAAGCGCCAGTTCGAAGGGGCGACCGGCTGCGTGCTGGTGGAGGGCTACGGCCTCAGCGAGGCGTCGCCGGTCTGCGCATGCAACCCGCTGACCGGGGTCAACAAGGAAGGCTCCATCGGCCTGCCGCTGCCCGGAATCACTTTCCAGATCCGCGGCCTCGACGACCCGGACAAGGTGCTGCCGCCGGGCGAGAAGGGGCAACTGGTGCTGTCCGGAGCCAACGTGATGGCCGGCTACTGGAACAAGCCGGAGGAGACCGCGCGCGCCATCGTCGGCGGCTGGCTGTTCACCGGCGACGTCGGCGTGATGGACGAGGACGGCTACGTCTTCCTGCTCGACCGGCTGAAGGACCTGATCATCTGCGGCGGCTACAACGTCTACCCGCGCGTGATCGAGGAGGCCATCTACCAGCACCCCGACGTGGTGGCGGCCTGCGTCATCGGCATTCCCGATGATTACCGCGGCCAGAGTCCGAAGGCCTTCGTTCAGTTGCGCCCCGGCGCGACCATGACCGCGGACGCGCTGAAGGATTTCCTGCGCGACAAGATCTCGCGAATCGAAATGCCGAAGCTGATCGAGTTCCGCGCCGAACTGCCCAAGACGGCGGTCGGCAAGCTCTCGAAAAAGGAACTGATCGCCGAAACCTTGCAAAAGTCGGAGGGTTGAACGGGGGAGAGACGGGCGCGCCTTTGTCACGTCGCCGTTCGTGTGGTAACAACGGAAACGCCGGGTGGTGACGTGGATCGGATAAACAAAGAAGTCCACGCGCCGTGCGGCGCGATGTGACGGAAGGCGTGCCCCCCACCATGGAACAGCTTTACACGGTCAATCAGTTGGCGGAGGAACTGGGCATCACGCCGCGAGCCCTCCGCTTCTACGAGGTCAAGGGGTTGCTGTCGCCCAACCGCGTCGGCAACAACCGCGTCTACACCAAGCGCGACCGCGCCCGGCTGAAGCTGATCCTGCGCGGCAAGCGCCTGGGATTCTCGCTGGCGGAGATTCGGGAGTATCTGGATCTCTACACCGTGGACGGCGGGGTGGAGCAGTTGAAGGTTCTGCAAAAGCGCATCGACGCGCGCCTGAAGGATCTGGAGCAGCAGCGCGAAGACCTGGAAGCGACCGTCGAGGAGTTGAAGGAAATCGAGTCGCAGGTGCTGGCCGCGCTGGAAGAGCGCGCGCGCGCCACCAAGAGCGCCTGAGCCGGGGCGGCCCCGTCCGCCCCGGCTCAGGCCAGGAGACGGACGAGGGGTGGATATGAACGATACCGACGGCCATTCCGGCACGGCCCGCAGGGTGCGGGCATGAACCTGCTGTTCCGCCTGATCGCCGTGGTGGTCGCGGCGCTGTTCGGCCGCCCGGTCGGCTTTCTGGACCCGGCGCGGCTGCGCTTCCGGGTGTGGCCGACCGACCTCGACCTCAACATGCACATGACCAACGCCCGCTACTTCAGCGTCATGGACCTGGGGCGTACGGACCTGATGCTGCGCGCCGGGCTTGGCCGAACCATTCTGCGCAACCGCTGGCAGCCGGTGATCGGCGCCGCCAACGTGCGCTTCCGCCGTCCGTTGGCTCCGTTCCAGCGCTTCGACCTCGTCAGCCGGGTGCTGTGCTGGGACGACAAGTACTTTTTCATCGAGCACCGGCTGGAAACGGCCAAGGGGACGGCCGCGCTGGCGGTGGTGCAGGGGGCCTTCGTCGCCGGTGGAGCGGTGGTCCCGCCGTCCGACGTGCTGGCCGCGCTCGGCGAGCGCCGGGAATCGCCGCCCATGCCCGACTTCGTGGCCTCCTGGCGCGAACGCCCGCTGGCGGCGTGACGTTTCCAGATCTTCCGTTCGCGCTGTAAACCCCCGTTTGCGGTGCAAAACTCAAGGCCGGGTGCGTGCATCCGGCCTTTTTCTTGGCATTAAACAACACCGAATAAACGTATTATCGGACTAAATGCGGGCGAAAATTTTCATGCTTTGATGTGAAAGCATTGACGCTGATGCTACAGGCCAAATAGGGTAATTCGCACCGCGCCGCTCATTCGCCTATTATGGTATGCGAACGGTGTGAACATTCCAGGGGCGATGAATGGCCATGACCGAGGAAGAGGACCTGCGCGAGCAGTTGCTCGGCTCGCTGAAGAACCGGGCGCTGTTCTATCTCTCGATCTACCGCGAGTTGGCGCGCGAGCATGGTGCGGAGTCGGCCGCAAGGACGCTGGCCAAGGCGATCCGCGAGCGCGGCGCGGAGGTGGGCGCCCGCTTCGCCGCCTACGCGCCCGCCGATTTCGAAGGGCTGAAGACCGCCTTCCTCGACTTCGTGCCCGACCACGGCCGGATGTTCGAACCCGTCGTGACGCGCTGCGACTCCGGCGGGCTGGACATCGCCTTCAAGCGCTGCCCGCTGAAGGAGGCGTGGGAGGAGCACGGCCTGCCGCCGGACGAGCTGGCGGCCATGTGCGCCATCGCCGGGCAGGTGGACAACGGCACCTTCGAGGCCGCCGGCTTCACCTTCGAAGGCGAAACCTGGAAACCCGGCCGGGAGGGCTGCTGCATCCTGCGCGTCCGCCCCGGCCCCACCAACAACGCCGCGGCATGACCAAGCCGCGGAACAGGAGAGAGAAGACGATGACCGTGACCAACAAGCTCCTCGGCGCGCTCGCCGGCGTGGCCGTGGCCACCGCGGCGCAGCCGGCGCTGGCCCAGAAGAGCATCGCGCTCGGCTATCAGGCGCCGCTGACCGGCGAGATGTCGCAGTACGGCGAGGTGTTCCGCAACTCCGCCACCATGGCCGTGGAGCAGTTCAACAAGTCTGGCAAGCTGCCCGGCGCCACCGTCGTCCTGAAGTTCGAGGACAGCAAGAACGACGCGAAGGAAGGCGTGAACATCGCCAAGAAGTTCGTGGACGACCAGGAAATCGTCGGCGTGCTGGGTGACTTCTCCTCCACCGTGTCGATGGCCGCGGCGCAGGTCTATGCCCAGGCCGGCGTGCCGCAGCTGTCGCAGACGGCCTCGCACCCGGACTACGTCAAGATCAGCGAATGGCAGTTCCGCAACATCACGACCCAAGCCTATGAAGGCCCGTTCGTGGCGAAGTGGGCGCTGGGTGAGGGCAAGAAGAAGATCGCCGTCATCGCCATCCAGAACGACTGGGGCCAGTCGGTCGTCTCCAACTTCAAGGATGCGGTGGAGAAAAACGGCGGGCAGGTCACGGCGGTCGAATTCTACAACCCCGGCAACCGCGACTTCCGCAGCATTCTGACCAAGGTCGCGCGCGAGAAGCCGGACGCCATCTACCTCGGCATGTTCGACGAAGACGGCGCCTCGCTGCTCCAGCAGCGCCGCCAGCTGAACATCCAGACGCCGACCTATGCCACCTCGTCGCTCTATTCGCCGAAGCTGATCGCGCTGGCCGGACCGGCGTCGGAGGGGCTGAAGCTGGCCACAACCTTCGCCGGCGACAGCCCGGAACCGGTCGTGAAGGCCTATGTGGACGAGTACAAGGCCCGCTACAAGGCCGACCCGACCATGTTCGCCGCCCAGGCCTTCGACGCGACCAACATCATGCTGGCCGCCATCGTCAAGGTCGGTCCGGACGTGACCCGCAAGACCCTGCGCGACGCGCTGGCCCACACCACGGCCTTCCCCGGCGTGACCGGCGAGACGACCTTCGATCCCCAGACCCGCGAGCCGACCAAGCAGCTCGCCCGCATGGAGATCAAGGGCGGCAAGTTCGCGCTCGTGAAGTAAACACGCGGCAACGGCCCCCTCCCTCCCACGCGCGCGCGGGTCCCTCCCTCCCCCGCTTTCAGCGGTGGAGGGAAAGGAAGCGGCAGTTC
>JAEZPL010000246.1 GCA_023413605.1 Pseudomonadota bacterium | reverse complement strand
CGGCTGCCCGCGGCCACACCGTTCGGCACGATCAGCGTGGTGCCGTCCAGCGCGACCAGCCGCGTCGCGCGCCAGTTGATCTCGTCCACCCGCCCGGTGATGCCGGGCGGAAGCTCGATCCAGTCGCCGATGCGGTAGGGATGCTCGATGTTCAGGGCAATGCCGGAGAAGATGTCGGCGATCATGTTGCGGAGCGCGAAGCCCAGCACCGCGATCAGGACGCCGGAGGTGGCGACCAGCCCCGTGACCGGCTGGCCCAGCACCCAGGCCAGGATGCCAAGCACGGCGATGCCGTAAAGCACGGCGCGCAGCAGGTCGGTCAGCAGCCGGGGCATCGGCGTGGCGCGCACGTTGCGCGCGACCACCAGATCGATGATGCGCGAGCCCAGCCACGCGGCGCCCAGCCACGCGGCGGCGGCCAGCACCGTCACCAGCGCATCGACGGCCATGGAACCGGCGAACGGGGCGATGTGGCCGCTCAGCCAGGGCCTTTGCGCCGTGGCGGCCGTCGCGGCGACCGTCAGGGCGGCCGGAGCCAGCAGATGGCGCAGGTTCGGCCGCGACGGAGCCCCCGCGGGACCGATGGGAAGCGGTGCGAGGCGAGATGAATCGGGCATGGCGCTGGCTTTGACCTCCCGCCTGCGACCATCGCACCGGGGGCTGCGCCGTCAAGGCCGCAAAGGAATAGGCGGCGGGTGCCGAAGCCCCTCCCACAAAAAGGGGTAAGGATGGCCGCGGCGGCAAACTCAAATATTCGGCGGCCGGAGAGAGAAAGGATGAGGGCCGAAATACCGCGAACACAATGCAGTCACAAAGCATAAGATCGGGATCTCTAAGAGAATGGGGGGGATTTATGCACCGAGTCGCCATGGTCGTGGCGGCCGCGCTGCTCCTGTTGCCGGGTGCTGCGCTGGCCCAGGGGGAACGGGCGAGGGAAAAGGCGCCGGACGGCGCGCGCGCCTACATCATGTGGCCCAGCAACGGCGCGGTCATCCCCGGCGGCAAACTGTGGGTGCGCATGGGACTCCAGAACATGGGCGTCGCCCCCGCGGGCATCCGCAAGGACGACACCGGCCACCACCATCTGCTGGTGGACAGCGACCTCGTCAACTACGACGAGCCCATCCCGAACACCAAGCAGTCGCTGCATTTCGGCGGCGGCCAGACGGAAGTGCGGCTGGAACTGCCCCCCGGCAAGCACACGCTGCAGATGGTCCTGGCCGACGCCGATCACGTCTCGTTCGATCCGCCGGTCATGTCCCAGAAGATCACGATCACGGTGCCCTGAGCCGGAGCATCGCGCCGAAGGGAGGACGTCATGAAGCACACCACCGCCACGCTGCTCGGCGCCGTCGGCCTTGGCCTCCTTCTCGCCGCGGGGCCGGCGGCGGCGCAGTCGTCGCCGGAAGCCGACCCGCTGAACAAGCCCCTTCCGGACTCCACCAACACGCCCCAGCCGGCCACCAAGACGCACGAGCACGAAAGCACCCCCACCACCCCCGACGCCGCCAAGGCCGGCCGCACCAAGTCGCCGAAGGACGCCTATGTCTACATCGGCTGGCCGAACAACGGCGAGGTGGTGCAGGGCCGCTTCAAGGTGTGGTTCGGGCTGCGCAACTTCGGCGTGGCGCCGGCCGGCGTGCGCAAGGACAACACCGGCCACCACCATCTGCTGGTGGACGCCGATCTGCCGTCGATGGACGAGCCGATTCCCAACGACAAGAACCACATCCATTTCGGCAAGGGCCAGACGGAAACCTTCCTGGAGCTGCCGCCGGGCAAGCACACGCTCCAGCTTCTGATGGGCGATTCGGAACACATTCCGCACGACCCGCCCGTCATGTCGAAGAAGATCACCATCACCGTGCGGCCGGGCGGGGACAACACCCGCGTTTCGGTCCGCTGACCGTGCAGTGCCCAAGATCGCGATGTCCAGGGAGGCGACCCTATGGTGGTGAAGACGGCGTCCATTGGAGCGTCCAACGGGGCGTTCATGCGGCGGATCGCGCCGGGCGGGGCCTTGGCCGGGGGCGTGCTGCTTCTTCTGGGGGCCTGCGTCACATCGGGCGAGCAGGCCACGGTGGTCCAGAAGCCGAAGACACCGGCCGTGCGCACCGTGTCCAACTTCAGCGAGGCGCTGCGCTGCATGGACACGCTGATGTGGAACCACGGCAAGCGCGACATCTACATCACCTCCAACGGCATCCCCGACGCCACGGGCAAGGTGGCCGGCGGCACCAAGGAAATGCTGATCACCGCCGTGTCACGCATGTCGGAACGCTCCAACGCCTTCCGCTTCGTGGACTTCGAGCCGACGCTGGACGACGTGAACGCGCTGTATTGGATGATCGGCGTGCAGCCGAACTTCCGCGCGCCCTCCTACTACATACGCGGCGCCATCACGCAGCTGGACGACAACGTGGTCAGCGAGGCGGCCAGCGCCGGCATCTCGCTGCCCACGGTCGACCTCGGCATTTCCGCCGATCAGGTGATGTCGGTCATCTCCGTCGACCTGAACATCGGCGAACTGGCGACCCGCCAGATCATCCCGGGCCTGTCGGCCAGCAACTCGCTCGCCGTCGTCTCCTCCGGCAAGGGGGCGGACGCGGGCGCCGTGGTCGGCAAGGCGGGCCTGTCCTTCAACGTGTCGCTCAACAAGTCCGAAGGGCTGCACCAGGCGGTGCGCACGCTGGTCGAACTCAGCACCATCGAGGTGCTGGGCAAGATGACCCGCACGCCCTATTGGCAGTGCCTGGGCATCGACCAGACGAACCCGACCTTCGCCGCCCAGGCGCGGGACTGGTTCGACGGCATGGCGCCGAACCAGCGCGTCGCCTACGTGCAGCGCGTGCTGGCGGCGGGCGGCTATTACGAGGGGCCGGACAACGGGCAACTGGACGACCGCACGCGCGAGGCCATAGGGCGCTATCAGGCGGACCACGACCTGATCGCCACGGGCCGCGTGGACTTCGACCTCTACCAGCGCATGATGGCCGATCCCGCCGGACAGAAGGGGCAGGCTGCCCGGATACAATCGGTGTCCAACGCGGGTGGCGAGGGGCTGCCGCGCGCCGCACCGTCGCCCACGGCGGGGGCGGCGCCGGATCTCGTGCTCAGTTCCGACCGCGGGCCGCAGCCGCGTTACCGCGTGGGCGAGGCCGTGGTGGTCCGCGTGCAGCCGACGGCGAACGGCTTCGTCTACTGCTATTACCAGGATGCCGGCGGATCGGTCGCGCGCATCTTCCCGAACCGCTTCCAGCCCGACAGCTTCCTCCAGGCCAACCAGCAGGTGGAGGTGCCTCCGGGAGCGCAGAAGCCGTTCAACCTGCGCATGGACCGCCCCGGTGCCGAGGAGACCATCGCCTGCGTGGTGTCCCCCGACGAGATCGGGACGCGCATCCCGAACCGCTTCAAGGTGGAAGACCTGCAACCCATCCCCGGCGCGACGCTGGCCGACGTGCTGGCCTCCTACGCCAGCATCCAGGGGACGAGCGTGCGCAGCCGGCAGATGAAGATGCAGGTGCTGCCCGCGGTGTCGGCCATGCGCTGACGGGGAATTCTCAGCCGGACTGTTGGCCGGCTCACAGCGGTGGGCCGGTCTGAGGGGGTAAACACGGAGGCAAGACACACCACGCCGCCTCATGGACCGATTTATGGGGCCGATTTAGGGGAGTGCCACCGATGCCGCGACCGAACATCAATACCAGCCACAAGACCCGCTGGGGTCTCCTGAGC
>JAEZPL010000218.1 GCA_023413605.1 Pseudomonadota bacterium | reverse complement strand
TGATTGAGCAACCGCAGCAAAATGCACTAATGTCGGGTGCCGTTCACCCGATTGTTCCCTTGCACGCCGGAGCACGCCCACGATGTCCACCGACGCCGACGCCCGCCACCCCGCTCCGTCCGCCGAGGCGGGAGGCACCGCTGATCAGGGCACCGTCGGTCAGGGCATCGACCATGCGACGGACCAAGGCGCCGACAAGGATCTGCCCCTGCGGGAGGACATCCGCCTGCTGGGCCGCCTGCTGGGCGACACCGTGCGCGAGCAGGAGGGCGAAGAGGTCTACGGCGTGGTCGAGCGGGTGCGCCAGGCCTCCGTCCGCTTCAACCGCGACGACGACGACTCCGCGGGGCGGGAGATGGCGGAGATTCTGAACGCCCTGCCGCGCGACACGATGATGTCGGCGGTGCGCTCCTTCTCCTACTTCCTGCACCTCGCCAACATCGCGGAGGACCAGCACCACATCCGCCGCAACCGCGATCACGCCATGGCCGGCTCGCCGCCGCGCGAAGGCACCCTGCCCTACGCGTTGGAGCGGCTGGAGGCGGCCGGCGTCACCGCCGACAAGCTGGACGAGATGCTGCGCATCGCGCTGGTCAGCCCGGTGCTGACCGCACACCCGACCGAGGTGCAGCGCAAGAGCATCCTGTCGTTGGAGCACAAGGTCGCCGCCCTGCTGGAGGAACGCGACCGCATGCGCCTGACGCCGGAGGAGGCGGAGGCCAACCTCGATACCCTTCAGGAGGCGATCCTGACCCTGTGGCGCACCCGCATGCTGCGCCCGCAGCGTCTGGCGGTGATCGACGAGGTCAAGAACGGCATCTCCTACTACACCGACACCTTCTTCGCGGAGCTGCCGAAGCTGTTCTGCCGGTTCGAGGATCTGCTGGCGAAGCGCTCCCCCGGCCGCGAATGGCGCCTGCCGCCCTTCTTCCGCGTCGGCTCCTGGATCGGCGGGGACCGCGACGGCAACCCGTTCGTCACCGCCCCGATCCTGCGCGAGGCGATGCGCCTGCAATCGACGGCGGCGCTCGACCACTATCTCTCGGAAATCCACGAGTTGGGCGGTGAACTGCCGCTGTCCGAACTGCTGCTCGGCAAGTCGCCGGAACTGGAGGCGCTGGCGGAACGCTCCCCCGACCATTCGCCGCACCGCGCGGACGAGCCCTTCCGGCGCGCGCTGACCGGCATCTACGCCCGGCTGGCCGCCACGCTGGAATCGCTGGACCAGCACGAGGCGCTGCGCCACGCGGTCGGCAAGGCCGAACCCTACCCGACCAGCGCCGACCTGCTGGCCGACCTTGAGATTCTGTCCAACGCGCTGAAGGCGCATCACGCCGGCCGTCTGGCGGCTGGGCGGCTGCGCCGCCTGATCATCGCGGTGCAGGTCTTCGGCTTCCATCTGGCGCCCATCGACCTGCGCCAGAACTCCGACGTTCACCAGCGCACGGTGGCGGAACTGCTGGCCGTCGCGGGGCGCTGCGCCGACTACACCGCCCTGCCGGAGGACGAGCGCATCGCCCTGCTGGCGGAGGAGATCGCGTCCCCACGGCCGCTCCATTCCCCCTACCAGACCTATTCGGAGGAGACGGCCGGCGAACTGGCGATCTTCTTCGCCGCCCGGCAGCTTCGCGAGACCTACGGCCCCGCCGCCCTGCCCAACTGCATCATCTCCAAGACCGACGGGGCGTCGGACCTGCTGGAGGTGGCGCTGCTGCTGAAGGAGGCCGGGCTGCTGCGGCCAGCATCCGGTCCGGGTACGGAGCCGAGCCTCGGCCTGAACATCATCCCGCTGTTCGAGACCATCGAGGATCTGCGGCAGGCCCCGGCCACGATGGAGCGGCTGTTCTCCCTGCCCGCCTACCGCGCCCTGGTCACCTCGCGCGGGGACGAGCAGGAGGTGATGCTCGGCTATTCGGACAGCAACAAGGACGGCGGCTTCCTCACCTCCGGCTGGGAGCTGTACAAGGCGGAGATCGAGCTGGCCAAGCTGTTCGCCCGGCACAAGGTGCGGCTGCGGCTGTTCCACGGCCGCGGCGGCTCGGTCGGCCGCGGCGGCGGCCCCAGCTATCAGGCGATCCTGGCGCAGCCGCACGGCGCCGTGTCCGGCCAGATCCGCATCACCGAGCAGGGCGAGGTCATCGCCTCCAAGTACGGCCGGCCGGAGGTCGGGCAGCGCAACCTGGAGGTCCTGACCGCCGCCACGCTGGAAGCGACCCTGCTGGACCTGGAAAACGACGTGGAGCCGGCGGAGTCCTTCTACGACGCCATGGAGCGCCTGTCGCAGTTGGCCTTCCAGGCTTACCGCGGGCTGGTCTACGAGACGCCGGGCTTCACCCAGTATTTCCGCACGGCGACCCCGATTTCGGAAATCGCCACGCTGAACATCGGCAGCCGTCCCGCGTCCCGCACCAAGTCCGAGCGCATCGAGGATCTGCGGGCGATCCCCTGGGTCTTCTCCTGGGCGCAGTGCCGCCTGATGCTGCCGGGCTGGTACGGCTTTGGCAGCGCGGTGGACGCCTGGCTGGCCGAGAATCCGCAGGGGCTGGAGCAGTTGCAGCGCATGAACCGCGCCTGGCCCTTCTTCCGCTCGCTGCTGTCCAACATGGACATGGTGCTGGCCAAGAGCGACCTCGCCATCGCCTCGCGCTACGCCGAGCTGGTGGAGGACGCCGACCTGCGCAAGCGCATTTTCGGCCAGATCCGCGAGGAATGGCAGCGCACGCGCAAGCACCTGCTGGCCATCACCGGGCAGCAGGATTTCCTGGCCGAGAACCCGCTGCTGGCCCGGTCCATCCGCAACCGTTTCCCCTACATGGACCCGCTGAACCACGTGCAGATCGAACTGCTCCGCCGCTTCCGCGCCGGCAGCACGGACGAGCGCGTCCGCCGCGGCGTTCTGATGTCCATCAACGGCATCGCCGCCGGCCTGCGCAACAGCGGCTGAGGCACCCTCCGCAACATTACCCTCTCCCGCCCCGGGAGAGGGTTCGTCCGAGGATCGACCTTAAAAAATACGGGATGCGTTGCGGGGTGGGGTTCCTTTGAGCCTCACCCCGCTTCGTTGGGCAGGCGCGCGCCGCCGCGCGCGTAGATCTGCGACGGCCGGCATCCCGCGTCCATGTCCACGACCACGGCGCCGGACTGGTCCCTCAGCGATAGCCACGCGCCGTAACCGACGATGTCCTCAAGCCCCTGCACGACTCCATAGACGACGCCATCCACCTGGGAGGTCGGAATGCGCGCCCCGGCCAGCGCCGCCGCGACCGCCCCGTTGCAGGGATGGGGGCTCAGCCGGTCCAGCGCCGCCACCGCGCCGGGTTCCGGCTGGGCCAGACGTATGGGGTGCAGGCCCGCGCAGGCCCCGGCCAGGATCACCAGCGCCATGCCGCCCATGCGGGTCACCAACCGGGTCAGGGCGCGTCCACGCCACAAACCTTCGACGTTCGATTCCGCCACGGTTCCCCCCTCGCCCACTGCGTCGCGTCCACGGTGCACCGGGCACTGTGCACCGGGAGCGGCATATTGACAATCCATACAATGCCGGGCCTTATGGCGGGCGCCGGGCCAGAGGACGGGTGCGGCGCAAGACGTCAGAGCCGTGGGGAGACGCATGCCGCCGGAACAGCAGCCTTGGGTGCCGGCGATCGAAGACCGGACCAAGCCCGTCTATCTCGCCATTGCCGACGCCATCGCCGACGACATCCGCACCGGGCGGCTGACCCCCGGCCAGCGGTTGCCGCCGCAGCGTGCGCTGGCCGAGCGGCTGGGCATCGACTTCACCACCGTCAGCCGCGCCTATGGCGAGGCCCGCCATCGCGGGCTGGTGGACGCGCGCGTCGGCCAGGGAACCTACATCAGTGCGATCGCCCCGGTCCCGCGCCCCACGCAGGTGGCCCAGCCGGCCCGGCCCGCCGCCCCGGCGGCGCTGGTGGACATGACCATGAACCAGCCGCCCCTGCCCGACGCGCTGTCCTTGCTGGACCGCCTGCGCCGGGACATGGCCGCGGTGGTCACCGGCCTCGCCCTGCCGGACGTGCTGCACTACCCCGACGCCGCCGACCGGCAGGAGAACCGGGCGGCGGGCGCCCACTGGCTGCGCCATCGCCTGCCGGACCTGTCGCCCGATCGGGTGCTGACCGCGCCGGGAACGCAAGGGGCGCTGCTGGCGCTGCTGACCGGGCTCGCCCGGCCCGGCGACGCGGTCTGCGCGGAGGCACTGAGCTATCCCGGCTTCCGGGCCGTGGCGGCGCAGCTTGGCCTGCGGGTCATCGGCGTGCCCATGGACGCGGACGGGCTCGATCCCGACGCGCTGCGCGCCATCCTGGCGCAGCACCGGCCCAAGGCGCTGTACTGCATCCCGACCATCCACAACCCGACCACAGCGACGATGCCGCTGGAACGGCGGCGGGCGGTCGCCGCCGCGGCGCGCGAGCACGGCGTTCCAATCATCGAGGACGACATCTACGGCCCCCTGCCGGCGGATGCCCCGCCGCCCCTGGCCGCGCTGGCGCCCGAACTCACCTACCACATCGCCGGCCTCGCCAAATGCGTGTCGCCGATGCTGCGCATCGCCTATGTGGTCGCCCCGGACGGGCGGCAGGCCTTGCGCGTGGCGGCGGCGCAGCGGGCCACGGCGCTGATGGCCTCCCCGCTCACCGCCGCCGTGGCGCGCCGCTGGATCATCGACGGCACCGCCGAGGCGGTCCGCGACGCCATCCGCGCCGAAGCCATGGAGCGCCGGGCGCTCGCCGAAGCCATCCTGCCGGCGCGATGCGCCGTGACGAGGCGCGAGGCCTTTCACCTCTGGCTGCGCCTGCCGGAGGCCTGGACGCGGGGCGAATTCGCGGCTCACCTGCACGGGCGCGGCATCGCCGCCGTGGCCGCCGATGCCTTCGCGACCACGGCCGACGTTCCGCAGGCGTTGCGCATTTGCCTGGGCGCCCCGACCAGCCGGGACGAGACCCGCCGCGTGCTGGAGATTCTGGCCGACAGCCTGGACCAGCTTCCCGCGTCGGCCGGCGTCATCATTTGACAGCATCCGTCTGCCGACAAGGACTGCTACAAACTGTCGCATTGCATGGATCTCGGCGTGAAACGCCAGGGATTCTGCGCTCTCCTTCAAAATTGAATGCATTCAATTGTCCTTGTTGACCGCAGGGGGCAGGCATACACTGCGCGCCGTCGAATGGCCGGCGCTCCGGCGGGCCGTCGGCGATGATCGTTCGCGCAGAGGCACGCCATGCAGAATCTCGCCCGGCCCCCGGCCGGCGACGCCCGGGACTCCACGCCCCGGCCCGCCGCTCCCCCATCCGTCGCCCCGGCCCCGGCGCCGCTCTATGCGTCGCACCACAAGGTCTACCCCAAGGCCGTGCGCGGCCGATATCGGCGGATCAAGTGGGCGCTGACCATCGGGCTGCTGGCGCTCTACGTACTCTTGCCCTGGATCCGCTGGGACCGTGGCCCCGGCATGCCCGATCAGGCGGTGCTGCTGGATCTGGAAAGCCAGCGCTTCTACCTGTTCTTCATCGAACTCTGGCCCCAGCACATTTATTATTTCACCGGAGCCATGATCCTGGCGGCGGTCGGGCTGTTCCTGGCGACGGCGCTCGCCGGGCGGGTCTGGTGCGGCTACACCTGCCCGCAAACCGTCTGGACCGACCTGTATGTCTGGGTCGAGGAACGCATCGAAGGCGACCGGGGTGCCCGAATCCGGCTCGACAACGGCCCGCGGACGGCCTCCTGGTTCGCCAAGAAGGCGGCCAAGCACGCGGTCTGGCTGCTGATCGCGCTGGCGACCGGCGCTTCGGCGATCTTCTATTTCGTGGATGCACCGGGCTATGCGGCCGATCTGGCGCGGCTCCAGCCTTCGGCGCTGGCGTCCGGCTGGATCCTGTTCATGACCGCCTGCACCTACGCCATGGCCGGCTTCATGCGGGAACAGATGTGCGTCTACGTCTGCCCCTGGCCGCGCATCCAGGCGGCGTTGCTGGACGAGGAAAGCCTCGTCGTCACTTATCAGGACTGGCGCGGCGAGGGTCGCGCGCCTCTGCGCAAGGACCAGAGCTGGGAGCAGCGCAAGGCATCCGGCCTGGGTGATTGCATTGATTGCAAGGCCTGCGTCCATGTCTGCCCGACCGGCATCGACATCCGCGACGGCATCCAGATGGATTGCATCAGCTGCGGCCTGTGCATCGATGCCTGCAACGACGTCATGACCCGCATCGGCCGGCCGGGCGACCTGATCCGTTACGACACCCAGGCCGCGCAAGCCGCCAAGGCCGCGTCCCGCGTGCCGGAGCCCTACCGCCTCGTCCGCCCGCGCACCATCGTCTACACGCTGCTGATCGTGGTGGTGACCGGCCTGATGGCGCTGGGCCTGTGGCTGAAGCCCGCGGCCGACGTCGCCGTCCTGCGCGACCGCGCCCCGCTGTACGTCACGCTGTACGACGGCAGCATCCAGAACAGCTACACGGTGAAGATCGCCAACATGACCCGCCGGCCGCAGGGCTACCGCCTGAGCCTGTCGGGCCTCAAGGGTGCCGTGGTTACGGCGGCGGGCGTCGACTCACCGAACGGAACGGAGCTTGAGCTGACCGCCCAGCCCGACACCGTGCAGACCTACCGCATCCACGTCCGCGTTCCGGCCGGGACGGTCGCGGCGGCCTCGACCCCGGTCACGGTCACGCTGACCAGCATGACCGACGGCACCGCCCGCCAGACCGGCACGGTGTTCCTGGCGCCGTAAAACCCTTTCGGCGGGAAGCGATTTGCCACGAAGGCACAAAGGGCAATCCTTTGCGCCTTCGTGGTTCACACCCTTACCTCTGGAGAGCGCCTTTACCAGGCCGGCAGGATGGCGCCCTTGAAGCGGGTCTCCAGGAACTCTTTCACCTCCGGCGACTGGTAGGCGGCGACCAGCGTCTTCAGCACCGGACGGTCCTTATCCTTTTCGCGGGCTGCAACGAAGTTGCCGTAGGGGTTGCCGTCGCGCGGCTCCTGGATCAGCGCGTCCTTGGCCGGGGTCAGGCCGGCGTTCACCGCGTAGTCGGTGTTGATGATCGCGCCGTCGAAGTCGTCCAGCGCGCGCGGAAGCTGCGCCGCTTCCAGCTCGATCAGCTCAAGCTTCTTCGGGTTTTCGGCGATGTCCAGAACGCTCGGCGACAGGCCCTTGCCGTCCTTCAGCTTCAGCAGGCCGTTGGCCGCCAGCAGGTTCAGGGCGCGGCCGCCGTTGCTGGGGTCGTTCGGGATGCCGATCTTGGCGCCCGGCTTCAGGTCGCCGATCGCCTTCGCCTTGCGGGAATAGAGGCCCATGGGCTCCACGATGGTGTAGCCGATGGGAACGATCTTGTAGCCGCGCGCCTTGATCTGCGCGTCCAGGTACGGCTTGTGCTGGAAGGCGTTGGCGTCCAGTTCGCCGGCATCCAGGGCCGCGTTGGGAATCGCGTAGTCGGAGAAGGTGATCAACTCCACGTCCAGCCCGCTGCGGGCGGCGACCTTCTTCGCGACCTCGGCGATTTCCTCCTCGGCGCCGCCCATGACGCCCAGCTTGATCTTCTCCGCCGCGTTGGCGGCACCCGATGCCAGAAGGGCCAGCGCGACGCCGCCGGCAAGGCCGACGCGGCGCAGCCACGAATTCCGATGACCGTTCATGGTTGATTCCTCGCTTTTGGTTTGTGGGGCAAGCCGCGCAGGCATGGATACAACACCTCATCAGTGTTTTTCACCATCAAAAATGCGCGGATCTGCCGTGTGGAAACGGAATTAACTCTACAAATTTAATAGATTAATATGTTGCCTTTCACAAGAACCAACTTACATACTGGCGCGTACAGGCCATCTCCGCCGGCACCGCGTTCTTGTCGAAGCACTCGTCGAAGACGGGGCCGGCGCACGGCCCGCATCGCATGGTGAAGGGAGGAATACCCATGAACACCCGCCGCGCAGCCGCACAGCGGTCCGGTGTGCTGTCCCTGGTTGGAAACACGCCCATCGTCGAAATCTCCCGGCTCGACACCGGCCCCTGCCGCCTGTTCGTGAAGCTGGAAAGCCAGAATCCGGGCGGCTCCATCAAGGACCGCATCGCCCTGTCGATGATCGAGGCAGCGGAGCGTGACGGCCGCCTGACGCCCGGCGCCACCATCATCGAGGCGACGGCCGGCAACACCGGCCTTGGATTGGCGCTGGTGGCCGCACAGAAGGGCTACCGGCTGGTCCTGATCGTCCCGGACAAGATGGCGCGGGAGAAGGTGCTGCACCTGAAGGCGCTGGGGGCGGAGGTGCGCATCACCCGCTCCGACGTGCCGAAGGGCCACCCGGAATACTATCAGGATCTGGCGGAACGGCTGGCGGCCGAGATTCCCGGCGCCTTCTACGTCAACCAGTTCGGCAACCCGGCCAACCCGCTGGCCCACGAGACGACCACCGCGCCGGAAATCTGGAACCAGATGGAGTACGACGTGGACGCCGTGGTGGCCGGCGTCGGATCCGGCGGCACGATCACCGGCGTCGGGCGCTTCCTGAAATCGGTCTCCCCCAGCACGGAAATGGTGCTGGCCGATCCGGAGGGCTCCGTCCTCACCCACTACATCGCGACCGGCGAACTGATCGAGGCCGGATCCTGGAAGGTGGAGGGCATCGGGGAGGATTTCGTCCCGCCCATCGCCGACCTCGGCCTCGTGTCCAAGGCCTACACCATCTCCGACGCGGAAAGCTTCGAGACGG